>BEIR01000070.1 GCA_002898855.1 bacterium HR41 | reverse complement strand
GCGCCACGCTCGACGAGGCGCACAGCGCTGCGAGCGGGATACTCGAGGCGCTGCGCGCACTCGGCCGCGAGGAGCTGGGCGGGCGGCCGCTCCAGCTCACCGCAAGCATCGGCGCAGCCTCTTTCACCGGCGACCCGCCGCTCGCTGACGAGCTTCTCGTCGCTGCCGAAAGCGCGCTCTGGGACGCCAAGGAGCGTGGCGGCGACACCGTCTGCACCGCGGCGGCGAGCGGCGACGGCTCCGCAGTCGCCCGCCGGCTGGCGTGGGGCGAGCGGCTGCGGCGAGCGCTCGACAGCGGGCGTCTGCGCCTGGTCGCGCAGCCGCTCGTGGCCCTCGAACCGGCGCTACCGACCCGCGTCGAGCTGGTGGTGCGCGTCGTCGGGGACGACGGCGAGCTCGTGCCGCCGGCAGCGTTCATGCCCGCCGCCGAACGCTTCGGTCTCGCCGGCGAACTCGACCGCTGGGCGATCCGCGCAGCTGTCGCCGAGCTCGCGACACGGCGGCGCCGCGGCGAGCACACGACGCTCGAGCTGACGTTGTCGGCGAGCGCCGTCTCCGACCCTGAACTGCCGGCCTTCGTGGAGCGCGAGCTGCGCGCCAAAGGAACGGACGGGCGTGGGCTCGCACTGCTCGTTCCCGAGGCGGCCGCGATCGCTACCACCGACCGCGCCCGCTTGCTCGCCAAGCGGCTGATCGAGCTCGGCGTCGAGGCCGGCCTCAGCGAGTTCGGCGCCGGCTTCGGCTCGTTCCGGGCGCTCGAGCACCTGCCGTTCGGCTACGTGAAGATCGACCGCGAGCTTGTGGCCGGCCTCGCGCAGAGCCGCACCCGCCAGCTCGTGGTGCGCGCGATCGCCGATCTCGCCCGCGCGCTCGGCCGTCGCTGCGCCGCAGCGGGCGCCGACGAGGAAGCGGCGGCGATGCTGCGGGCCTGGGGTGTCGACTACGTGCAGCCGCTCGCGCCGTTCGCGAGCGGGCGGGCAACGCTCGCCGGCCCGGACTACGCGCTAGGGGACGCGGGCGCCGCCGGCGACGATCTTCGCGCCCGCTCGACGAAGCTCTTCTAGAGCGCGCTCGCTGTCGCCCGGCTGGACGTCGACGCCGCGCGTCGCCGAGGTGTCGACCTCGACCTCGAAGCCGCGCCGCAACGCGTCGAGCGCGGTGTTTTTGACGCAGTAGTCGGTGGCGAGCCCCACCACCGTGACGCGCTCGATGCCCCGTTCGCGCAAAAGCTGTTCGAGCTCGGGATTCTCGAACGCCGAGTAGCCCTCGGTGGCGGGGTCTTGCCCCTTGTCGATCACCGCGTCGATGCGCGAACGGTCGAGGCGCGGGTGCAGCTCGGCACCTGGCGTCCCCTGAACGCAGTGACGCGGCCAAGGTCCCCCCTGCTCGCGGAACGAGCTGTGGTCGGACGGGTGCCAATCGCGCGTCGCTATCACGAGGTCGAAGCGCGATTCGCCGGCGAGCTCGTTGAGACGATCGGCGATCTCGTCGCCGCGCGGCACCGCCAACGCGCCGCCCGGCGTGAAGTCGTTCTGAAAGTCGACGATGACGAGCGCCTCTCGAGCCATCGCTCTCCCTCCTTCCCCGACGCTACTGTCGCGCCGCGGTGACGGCGCACCAGACGCGATCATAGGCAGCGGGGTGAACGACGAACAGCGCGAGCGCGAGGCCGAAGGCGCGGCACAAGCCCCGCAGCGGCACGACGATCGAGGCTCGAGCCCCGGGCTCGAACTTCCCGAACGGTTGCGTGAGCTCTTGCTCGCTCCGGAAGAAACCGAGCGCATGTTCGCGCCAGGCTCGAAAGAGGCGGCTGTTCTCGTTCCGCTCCTCGAGCGGAACGGTGAGCTCGTAGCTGTGTTCACGCGCCGCGCCCGTCACCTCCCGCAGCACGCGGGCGAAATCTCTTTTCCCGGGGGGCGGCTACGTCGCGGCGAAAGTGCGCTGGCGGCCGCCCTGCGCGAGGCCGAGGAGGAGATCGGTCTTGCCCCAGCGAGGGTCGAGGTGGTCGGCGCGTTGCCTCCCACCGGGACGATCGTCACGGCCTTCCGCGTGCGGCCCTACGTTGGCTGGGTCGCCGCGCCGCCGGCGTCGTGGCGACCTGCGGCCGACGAGGTCGAAGCCGTGCTCGAGCTGCCGCTGCGCGCGCTCGCGGCCGGCTTTCGCCTGCAGCGGCTCGTGCGCCTCGGCGTGCCGATCCGGACACCGACCTACACGGTCGGTGAACACGTCGTCTGGGGCGCGACGGCTCGCATCGTCCGCGCCCTGCTCCGCCGGCTCGCACCGCTCGACAGCGGGACAGCCGGCGAGGACGACGCCCGCTAGCGGGCAGCGCTCGCCGCGGCTCGCTAGCGCGATCGCCCCCCGTGCGCGGCCGCAGCGGTGCGGCCGCGCACGGTCAGCGGCGCCCGGGGGCGCAGGCAAGCATCAGCTACCGCGCTCGATCGGCACCGCCACGAGGTTCCCCCACTCGGTCCACGAGCCGTCGTAGTTCTCCACCTGGTCGTGACCGAGCAGCTCGTGCAGCACGAACCAGGTGTGGGCCGAGCGCTCGCCGATTCGGCAGTAGGCGATAACCGGCTTGCCGTCTTCCAGCACGCCCTTCTCGCGGTACAGGCGCTCGAGCTCCTCGCGCGATTTGAACGTGCCGTCCTCGTTCACGGCTTGCGCCCACGGCACGTTGATGGCACCGGGGATGTGCCCGGCTCGCTGCGCGCCCTCCTGCTCGTAGCCGGCGGGCGAGATGATCTCGCCCGCGAACTCGGCGGGCGAGCGCACGTCGACGAGCTTCACGTCTCGCTCAAGCGCGGCGAGAACTTCGTCGCGACGCGCGCGGATCGACTCGTCGGGGTCTTTCGTCTCGAACCGCTGCGGCGGGTAGCTCGGCACCTCGGTCGTGGTCGGTCGCCCCTCGGCGATCCACTTCTCGCGCGGCCCGTTGATCAGCTTGACTTTGTCGTGGCCGTAGTAGCGGAAGTACCAATAGGTGTAGGCCGCGAACCAGTTGTTGCGGTCGCCGTAGAGCACGACCGTGTGATCGTTGGAGATGCCGCGGCTTCCCATCAGCTCCCCGAACTCGCGCGGGCCGAGGAAGTCACGACGCACTGGATCCTGGAGGTCCTTCTTCCAGTCGAAGCCGATCGCGCCGGGGATGTGTGCCTCGCGGTAGAGGTCGGGGTTTTCGTCGACCTCGACGATGCGGATCGAGTCGTCGTCGAGATGCTGCTCGACCCACTCAGTCGACACCAAGACGTCCTTCGCGTACTCGCCCATGCTGCGCCTCCTCGGTCGTCGGAAGAGCGGAACCTCCGCCACCCGAACAAATCTGCCTTATTGCCGTGGTGATTCTAGTGTTTTGCTGCGGCGCAGTCACGCAGGGGCGCCGCCGCCGAGCAGTCGCGCCGCGGCAGCAGCGAGGTCGGCAGGGTCCGCGCCGCCCTCGTCGGGCGACTCGACGACAGCGAAGCGGATGCGCTTGCGGCGGCAGAACTCGGCCACCCGTTCGCCCGCCATCGCGACTTCGTCGTCTCCGACGGCCCCGCCCCCACCGCTCCGCGAACGTCCCGGCGACTCGTAAACGAACGCGCGCACGGGCGAGTCGACGAGGCGCTCGAGCAGCGACGACAAGCGGTTGCCGTGCAGCTCAGCGAACTCCGCCGCTGGCCGTCGCCGTGCTCCGAAACACCAACAAAGACACGCGGCGTCGGCGAGGAGCGGCAGCACCGTGCCGAGCCGCAGCGGGTCTAGCGTCACCCCTTCGCCGCCTTCGCTGGCGACCGTCACCGGCGCGTCCAGCCGCGCGAACGCGGCCACGAACGCCGCGCCGCGCGCCCCGTCGCTGCAGACCACGATCCGCGCCACCGCCGCGACGCTAGCGCACCCGCCAACCGCCCGGTCGGTACGATCGCGCCGATGCCCGACGTCGTCATCTGCGATGCGTTGCGCACGCCGATCGGCCGCTACGGCGGCGCGCTCGCCGACGTGCGACCGGACACGCTCGCAGCGCTCGTTATCCGCCGCATCGTCGAGCGCAACGAGATCGATCCGGCGTTGGTCGACGACGTCGTCTTCGGCTGCGCCAACCAAGCGGGCGAAGACAACCGCAACGTCGCGCGCATGGCGCTGCTTCTGGCCGGGCTGCCGAAGGAGGTGCCGGGCGTGACCGTCAACCGCCTGTGCGCGTCCGGGCTCGACGCGGTTATCCACGCGGCACGAGCGATTCGCGCCGGCGAAGCCGACCTCGTGCTGGCGGGCGGTGTCGAGTCGATGACGCGGGCGCCGCTCGTCGCACTCAAGCCCGATCGCGCCTGGCCGCGCGGCGGCCTCGAGCTCGTCGACACCACGATCGGGTGGCGCTTCCCCCACCCCGACTTCCCCTACTCGACGGAGTCGATGGGCGAAACCGCCGAGAACGTCGCACAGCGCTACGGCATCGCGCGCGAGGACCAGGACGCTTTCGCGCTCGAGTCGCACCGCCGCGCGATTGCCGCACAGGACGCCGGCCTGTTCGACCACGAGATCGTGCCCGTCGAGGTGCCGCAACGCAAGGGCGAGCCGGTCGTCGTCGAGCATGACGAAGGCCCGCGCCGCGACACCTCGCTCGAGAAGCTGGCACGCCTGCGCCCGGTGTTCCGCGACGGAGGCACGGTGACCGCTGGCAACTCTTCGCAGATCAACGACGGCGCCGCCTGCCTGCTGCTCGCCAGCGCCGAACGGGCGCGCGAGCTTGGCCTCTCCCCTCTTGCCCGCGTCGTCTGCGGCGCGGCCGCCGGCGTCGACCCCGCCTACATGGGCATCGGTCCGATCCCCGCCACGCGCAAACTCCTCGCCCGCACCGGCAAGGTGATCGACGACTTCGACCTCGTCGAGCTCAACGAAGCTTTCGCCAGCCAGGTGCTGGCTTGCATACGCGAGCTTGGCATCGACCACGAACGCTTGAACGTCAACGGCGGCGCGATCGCGATCGGGCACCCGCTCGGCTGCTCGGGCGCGCGCCTGGCGGGGACGATCTGTCACGAGCTCGCGCGTCGCGGCGGGCGGCTAGGACTCGTGACGATGTGCGTGGGCGTCGGTCAGGGCGTGGCGCTCGCGGTCGAGAACCTACGCCTCTGAGCTCGCCCGCGGCGACGCCGACCGCGCGGTCAGCGGTCAGGTAGGCTCGCTGTCCGTGATCGACTTCGAGCTGACAGACGAGCAGAAGCTGGTGCGCGAGACGGCGCGCGAGTTCGCCGAGAAAGAGATTCAGCCCCGTGTCCGCGACAACGATCGCAACGAGCGATTCGACACCGAGCTCGTCGAGAAGATGGCGGCGATGGGCTATCTCGGCGCGACGATCCCCGAGGAGTACGGCGGCCGCGGCATCGACTACATCACCTACGGCTTGATCGTTGAAGAGATCGGGCGCATCGACTCGGCGATGCGCACGGTGGTTTCGGTCGTCACCTCGCTTGTCAGCACGCCGATCTACAAGTGGGGTACCGAAGAGCAGAAGCGCGAGTGGTTGCCGAAGCTGTGTTCGGGCGAGGCGCTCGGCTGCTTCGGGCTCACGGAACCCGACACCGGGTCGGACGCCGCCAGCTTGCAGACGCGGGCGGTGAAGATCGACGGCGGCTGGCGCATCACCGGCCAGAAGATGTGGATCTCGCTGGGCAACTACGCCAAGGTGGCGTTGATCTTCGCCCAGACCGACCCCGAGAAGCGGCACAAGGGGATCGCGGCGTTTCTCGTTCCCACGGACTCGCCGGGGTTCCACTCGCAGGCGATCCACGGCAAGCTCGGCTTGCGCGGCTCGGACACCGCCGAGCTGTCGCTCGACGGCGTCGAGGTGCCGGACGAGGCGATGCTCGGCGAGATCGGCGACGGCTTCAAGGTCGCGATGACAGCGCTCGACGCCGGCCGCTACAGCGTGGCGGCCGGCTGCGTAGGCATCTGCCAAGGCTCGCTCGACGCCGCGGTCAAGTACGCCAAGGAGCGCATCCAGTTCGGCCGCCCGATCGCCTCCTTCCAGCTCGTTCAAGAGATGCTCGCCGACATCAAGGTGCAAACCGAGGCGGCGCGCAGTCTCGTCTGGCGAGCGGGCTGGCTGAAGGACAAGGGCTTGCCCAACACCACCGAGACGTCGATCGCCAAGCTGTACGCCACCGAGGCGGCCGTGCGCTGTGCCAACCTCGCGATCCAGGTCCACGGCGGCTCGGGGTACGTCGACGACTATCCCGTCGAGCGCTACCTCCGCGACGCCCGCGTGACGACGCTCTACGAGGGCACCTCGCAGATCCAGAAGCTGATCATCGGGCGCTCGCTGACGGGTATCAACGCGATGGTGTGACGTACCAGGCGCGACGCCACTCGCAGCGCTCAGACCGTAGACCTGCGGCAAAAGGGGGATGAGTTGGGCGGTAGCGGCGGTGTCCTGATCGAAGAACGGCACGACGCGGTCGCACTGCTGCGCCTCAACCGACCGGAGGCGCGCAACGCGCTGTCGCCGGAGTTGCGCGCGGCGCTATGTGAGGCGCTCGCTCGGCTCGACCGCGACCAGGGCGTGCGCTGCATCGTGATCGCCGGCGACGACGAGCACTTCGCCGCCGGCGCCGACATCGCCCAGCTCAACGAGCGCGAGCTGCCCGACCTTTTGCAGGAACCGGGCGGAGCGAGCCTTTGGGACGCGCTGGCTCGCTGCCGCACGCCGTTGATAGCCGCAGTGTCCGGCTACGCGCTCGGCGGCGGCTGCGAGCTCGCGCTGGCATGCGACATGATCGTCGCGTCCGAAACCGCCCAGTTCGGACAGCCCGAGATCCGGCTCGGGATCATCCCCGGCGGCGGCGGGACGCAGCGGCTCGCGCGGGTGATCGGCAAACAGCGG
>BEIR01000069.1 GCA_002898855.1 bacterium HR41 | reverse complement strand
CGCCTACTTGTTCGGCGCCGGGTTCTACGGCGGCTACCTGCTCTACGACATGATCCACTACAGCGTCCACCACCACCGGCCGCGTACGCGACTGATGCGTCTCCTGCGCGAGCTGCACATGCGCCACCACTTCCAGGACGCCACGCGCGGCTACGGGATCAGCGCCCCCTGGTGGGACGTGGTCTTCGGCACTGTCCCACAGCGCGGCGGCCGCCAGCGCAAGGGTGCCGAGCAGACCGCCGGCACCTAGGCGCGAAGCTCGCTCGGCCACGGCGCGCGGTTCGACGCGCAGGCGCGTCCCGCGCGACTCCGATCCAGCGCGAGCGCGGGTAGGCGCGTTCCCCACCCAGCGCTGGCGGCGCTAGCTCGCTCGCACCCCCGCGACACGCACTGCCGCAGCTGTAACGGAATTGCAACGCGCGCGGAACGAGCATGAAACAGCCGCCGCGCAGGATCGGTCGCAGCGGCCACAGCGGTCGGGCGCGGGTCGCGGGGCGCCGCGGGGCGTCGCCGCGCCCCCTCACCGCGACGTCCGCAGCGTGATCGGTCCCGACACCAAGGAGGTTCTGGATGAGCGCTGCCCCGCGAGCGCAGACCACCAGTCCTGCCGCCGTGTCCGTGGCGCCCGACGACGCGGTCGCAAGCCGGGCGGTCGAGCTGCGCAAGAACTGGCTGCGCGGCCGCTGGCTGCGCTACTGGCAGCCCGAGGACGAGCGCTTTTGGGCGATCGCTGGCAAGCGCATCGCGCGCAAGAACCTCGTGTTCTCGATCTTCGCCGAGCACCTCGGGCTCAGCATCTGGGTGCTCTGGACGATCCTCGTCGTCAACCTCCCGAACGCCGGCATCGACGTCACGCTTGCCGAGCAGTTCTGGCTTACCGCTGTGCCGAACCTCGTCGGCAGCTTCCTCCGCATCCCCTACACGTTCGCGGTCGCCCGTTTCGGCGGGCGGCTCTGGTCGTTCATGAGCGCGACGCTGCTCTTGATCCCCGCACTGGCAGTGGCGCTAGTCGTACCGAGCGGCTGGCTCGCGGCACGGGCCCCCGACACGCAGTTCTGGATCTTGCTCGCCTGCGCTGCGAGCGCCGGTCTCGGTGGCGGCAACTTCTCCTCGTCGATGGCCAACATCTCGTTCTTCTATCCCGACGGAAAGAAGGGCCTGCCGCTCGGTCTCAACGCCGCCGGCGGCAATCTGGGCGTCGCCGTCACCCAGCTCGTCGTTCCGCTGGTAATCGTGATCGGCGTGCCGGCGGCCGAGCTCGCCGATCCTGTGCACGAGGTCAAGCTCGCCTACGCCGGTTGGATGTGGGTTCCGCTGTTGGTCGTAGCGGCGCTGTGTGCGCTGCTGTTCATGGACAGCATCGCCGATGCGCGCACCGACCGCCGCAGCTACGTGCAGGCGCTCAAGGAGCCGCACACGCTGATCATGTCGTTCCTCTACATCGGCACCTTCGGGTCCTTCATCGGCTACTCGTTCTCGCTGCCGCTCGTGGTCAAGAACACCTTCCCCGAGTTCCTGGCCGAGAACCCGTTCGTCGCCACCTATCTAGGCGGCCTCGCTTTCCTCGGCGCCCTTGTGGGCTCGGTGTCGCGTCCGTTCCGCGGCTGGCTCGCTGACAGGCTGGGCGGCGCGCGCGTAACGCTTGCCTGCTTTCTCGGGATGGGCGCTTTCACACTGCTAGCGATCGCCGGGATCGCTAGCCGCAGCTTCGCGCTGTTCCTCGGCTCGTACCTCGTGATCTTCACGCTGTCGGGCATGGGCAACGGCTCTACCTACCGCATGATCCCGGCGATCTTCGCCACGCTCGGGCGCCGACACGCGCGCACTTCGGGGCAGAGCGAGAGCGCCGTGCGAACCGAATTCAAGCGTCGCGCCGCCGCCGTGATCGGCATCGCGGGCGCGGTGGGCTCGTCCGGCGGCTTCTTGATCCAGCTGGTTTTCCGCCAGGCGAGCTTGGGCGTGTCGGCTGCGATGAAGCAGGCTGACACCGTCACCGAAAAGCTGCGCATAGCGGAGGCCAACGCCGACTGGGCGATCCCGGCACTGGCGGTCTTCTGCGCCGGCTACGTCGTTTTTGCGGTGATGACGTGGTTCTTCTACCTGCGCCGCTCGTTCGCGATCGGCCGTGTGCCGAGCATCGCGGCGGAGGCGACCGTGTGAGCTACGTGGCTCGGCCCCGCCGGCGCCACCCTGTAGCCGACGCCGCGCACGGTCTCGACCA
Organism: bacterium HR41; assembly: GCA_002898855.1. Lineage (GTDB taxonomy): Bacteria > Actinomycetota > Thermoleophilia > Solirubrobacterales > Thermoleophilaceae > Thermoleophilum. Next base: position 4,641 of record BEIR01000069.1, on the reverse strand, counting down.
GGTGGCGACCTGCGGGGCCGAGCTTGCGCCGCAGACGCTGCACGCACACGTCGACTGCGCGCTCGCCGGCGGGCTCCTGGCATCCCCAGACGGTCAGCAACAGGCCGGCGCGCGTGTGGACACGGCGCGGGTTACCGAGTAGGTGGGCGAGGAGGTCGAACTCGAGGCGAGTGAGAGCGACCTCGCGGCCCTCCACGCTACAGCGGCGGGCAGCAAGATCGAGTTCGACGTTTCCCCAGCGCAGCGTGTCGCCACCGCTGACTCCGGGGGCGAGGTCGGGGCCGCCCCCGTCTTCGTTCGGCACTGCGGTACAACCATCAGCACGCTGTTCCGCGGCGCGCAGAGCGCGAGCGATGCGCAGTTCGAGCTCGGCGAGTCCATAGGGCCGCACTATGAGCTCGTCGCAGGCGAGCACGAGCCGGTTCTCACTCGTAGCGTCGGCAACAGCGACGATCGCCGCACCGGCGGCTTGCGCTCGCGTGGCGGTGCGAACGAGTCGTGCCGACGGTTCCCGGTCGCGCTCGATGGCAACGGCGACGAGCGCCGGTATCCGGTCGGCGGCTCCGCCGTCCTCCCCTGTCGCCGCCGAGCTCGCCCGCAAAACCGGGTCGTTGCCGTCCAGAACCGCGAAGCCCTGCGCGACGAGCGGGCGACAGCGGTATCCGAACGCCGACAGCGCGGCTACCAGCAGCTCGCGCTCGTCGCTGCGCACAGCGTGCACCCAGGCGTCGCCGACCATCGCGACAACAGACAAGCGCGTGTCCGCACGCGACCGGTACGCCAGGCGGTCGAAGCGCAGGGCGGGGGCCGCTCGACATTCGGTCGTGGCGTCGCCACGAACATGGGGGCGCGAGCCTTTCGGATCGCCCGCCCCAGCTTCGGCCTAAGTCAGTGCGGATGGAGGGATTCGAACCCCCACGGGCTTTCGCCCACGGCCTCCTGAGGACCGCGTGTCTACCAGTTCCACCACATCCGCGCGGTGCGGCGATAAAAGTTAGCGCCGCTTGCGGGGCGTCGACGCGGTCGCGATCGCATACAGTTCGAGCCCGCTCGTTCGCGATCGTCCAAGGCCGAAAGGAGGCTGCATTGGCTTACGAGGTGCCACCCCTTCCCTACGACTACGCCGCGCTCGAGCCGCACATCGACGAGGAGACGATGCGGCTCCACCACGACAAGCACCACCAGGCGTACGTCGACAAGGTCAACGCGGCGCTCGAGGGCACCGAGTGGGCTGACAAGCCGATCGAAGAGGTGATCCGCAACCTCTCTCAGGTGCCCGAGAACGTGCGCACCGCCGTGCGCAACAACGGCGGCGGTCACCTCAACCACACTCTGTTCTGGGAGTGGATGTCGCCCGACGGCGGCGGCGAGCCGGAGGGCGCGCTCGCCGAGGCGATCCAGTCGACCTTCGGGTCGTTCGCTGACTTCAAAGCGAAGTTCAAGGAAGCCGGTGTCAACCAGTTCGGAAGCGGCTGGGCGTGGCTCGTGTGGGACGGATCGGGCCTTGCGATCGTCTCCACGCCCAACCAGGACAACCCGCTCTCGGACGGCAAGACGCCGCTGCTCGGCGTCGACGTCTGGGAGCACGCCTACTACCTGAAGTACCGCAACCGGCGTCCCGACTACATCGACGCGTGGTGGAACGTCGTCAACTGGAAGAAGGTCGCCGAGGACTTCGCGCGCGTGGCGCGCTGACCGACTAGGCGCTCCATGCGTGAGGGGCGGCGCAAGCCGCCCCTTTTTTTGCTGCGAGCTGGCGGCTACAGCGATCGCCGCGAGACCGCGCAACCCTGCTCGGCATCGCCTACCCGGCCCGAGCGCCGCGCGCACTAACGTTACGGGCATGGGCGCGCGGCCGGAGTGGGAGTCCCATGCGCTAGCCCGCCTACGCGAAGCGGGGTTCAGAGAGTCGCGCGCACGGCGCGCCGTCGTCGCCGCGCTCGCCCGTCGCGAGTGCGGGGCGAGCGCCCGTGAGATCCGCGACGCGGTCGAGGAGCTCGGGGTGCGGATCGGCGTCGCGAGCGTCTACCGGACGCTCGAGCTGCTCGCCGAGCTCGGTCTAGTGCGCAGCATCGGCGCGCCAGGTGAACGCAGCAGTCGCTTCGAGCCGGCGGCGCCCGACGGCAGCCACCATCATCACGCCGTCTGCGGCAACTGCGGCAACGTCGAGACGTTCGAGGACCCCGAGCTCGAGCGCGTTCTAGCGCAGTTGGCGGAGCGGCTCGCCTTCGCCGTCGACGACCACGACGTCACCCTGCGCGGGCTCTGTCCAGACTGCCTGCCGCGCTCGCTAGCGCCGCGCGACAGCCGAAGCGCCCGCCGCTGAGGCCGCGCACGACGGCGTCGGCGTTGCTCGCCAACATGCCCAGGTAGCTGGCGCCGCGACCACTCGGCGCAAGCGAATCGGTGTAGAGCGGGTCGCCGAGCCGCGCTCCGGTGGCGCGCACCAGCGCACGCTCGAGCCGGTCCGAGGAGCCGTGCTCGGGGAACACGGCGGGCACGCTACGTCGCCGCATCTCAGCAGCAAGGCGCTGGATGTCGCGCGGCGAGGGCTCGGCCTCGGTCGAGAGCGAGGGGATCACGGCTCCCACCTCGACGAGACCGAAGCGGCGCGCGAAGTATTGGAGCGAGCGGTGCGTCGTCACGAGCCGGCGACGAGCGACCGGCAGCCGGTCGATGCAGCCGCGCACGGCGGCAGACAGGCGGCCGAGCGCGGCGGCGAAGGCAGCGGCGCGGCCTTCGAGCGTTCCCCGCTGCGCCACCCCCAGCTCGGCGGCACGAAGCGCCAGCGCCCGCACCGCGCGCGCGGCGCGGCGCGGGTCGTGCCACCAGTGCGGGTCGCCTCCGACGAGGCCCGCGACCGCACCCAGATCGACTGCACGCTGCGCGTCGTAGCCGGGCAGGCGTGTCACCCACTGATCGATGTCGCCTCCCGAGCGCACCACGAGATCGGCGCCGGCTAGTGCCCGCGCATCGCTCGGCTTCGGTTCGAAGTGGTGCGGGTCGCTGCCCGCGCCCATGATCGTGCGCACCGCGACGTTCGACGGGAGCACGTGGCGGGCGATGTCGGCGACGACCGCGGTCGTAGCGACGACCTAGGCGCTGGACGCGTTCCCGCCACGAGGGGATGCTCCCTTGCCCGTACCCTCGCCACCTCCTGCGCAGCCGCCGGCGACGATCGCGAGGGGCTGTCAGCGGTAGGAGGGCGCGGCGCCAGCGCGCTCGCTTGTGGATGAACGAAGAACCCGAGAGCGATCGATGCGCGAACACGCGCGGCACTCTAGCGCAAATGAGAATGATTCTCATTTAGCTGCCGTCGCTGCAGCGTCGGCCGTGCTTGGGGCCCGGCGCTAGACGACCGCCGGCGTGGGTGCGAGCGGCAGCCGCTGGCGCCGAGTCCGGGCGCCGGCCGCGGTGAGGTCTGCGGCCAACGCCGCGACTTGGCGCTCCAGACCGTCGAGCAGCGATCGCCGCGGAGCGAAGCCAAGCTCGAGTCGTGCGCGCTCGCCGCAGGCGGCGGTAGCGAGAACGTCAGCAGGGTGCTGTTCGCGAGCGGCGGTGCGGGCCTTACGACCGGTCAGGCGCTCGAGTACGGGCACGAGATCCTCGAGCGCCACGGACCCGCACCCCGGGATGTTGTAGGTGCGTCCTGGTACACCCCGTTCGAGCGCTGCCGCGATGCCTTCGCAAGCGTCCTCGACGACCGTGAGCTCGCGCCGCGCTCCCGAAGGTGCGCTCCACGGCAACGGCTCGTCACGCAGCAGAGCGGCGATCCAGCGCGAGATCGCCATGTCGGGTCGCTGCCCGGGTCCGAACACGGTGAACAAACGGACGATGACGACGTCGGCGCCGCGCGAACGGTGAAGCTGGCGACAGACACCTTCGGCGGCGGCCTTGCTGGCGGCGTAGAGCCCTTGGGGCGCGAGCGGGGCGTCCTCTGGCGTCGGCAACGCCGGGGCGTCCCCGTAAACCGACGAGCTCGAGGCGAAGACGATCCTTTTTCCGAGCCGCGCGCACGCGGCTACGAGGCAGGCCGTGACTTCGACGTTCTGCTGCCAGAGCTCGCCGAGCGTCGTCCGCTGGCGCACACCCGGCAGCGCCGCAAGGTGCACGACGCAGTCGTGGCCTGCGACGAGCCGCTCGACGTCGCAACGCCGGAGGTCGAGCAGACGCACAGCGCAGATGTCTTGTTCGGCGAAGCGCGCGAGCGCGGCGGGACCCGCCGGCGGCAGGTACGACGAGCGCAGGCAATCGACCGCCGTCACCTCGAAGCCGCGAGCGCGGAGCGTTAAGCAGAGGTGGGAACCCACGAAGCCGAGCCCTCCCGTAACGAGCACCCGCAGGCGCGCGCCACTCCGCCAGCCCCGGGGCGACACCCCCGCTCGCCCGGACTCGACTCCTACCGTCACGCGCCCCATTCGTTAGGGCAGCCTAACAAAATCCCGCTATTGCGGTTGGGATAGAGGTCGGCTCCGGCCCGCGATACCCTCCCGGCTCCTTGCCAGCTGAATGCGACGGACCGTCCCGGCGCGCCGCCGGACGGCGCACCCCGCGCTACAGGACGGGATTGCCTCGCTCTCAGGCCGGTCCGCCGGTGGCGACCGTCGCTCTCGCGGGCACCTCGCCCAGCCGCGCTCGCGC
>BEIR01000068.1 GCA_002898855.1 bacterium HR41 | reverse complement strand
GCTTCGACCATCACCCCCCACGCGCCGGCCGCGAGCGCGGCCGGCGCGAACTCGCCGCCGTCGGTGCGCCGGCCCGGCAAGCCGACGAAGAGCAGTCCCGGCGCCGCCTGCCGCGAGTCGCAGGTTGCGCCCTCGGGAGCCGGCCGGTCGCCGGGTCCGTGGTGCATGGCGGCGCCGGCGGCGCGCGCGACGGCGGCCGCGGAGTCGAGACGATCGGCGCTCACGCCGCAGCCCCCGCCCGCGCCGCGAGCGCCTCGCGCGCGACCTCGCGGTCGTCGAACGGCTCGACGCGCCCGTCGGCGAACTCCTGTCCCTGTTCGTGTCCCTTGCCCGCGATCAGCACCAGATCGCCGGGTTCGGCCGCGGCGATCGCACGCTCGATCGCGCGGCGGCGATCGCTCTCGCGCTCCAGGCGTGCCCGCGCTTCGCCGCTCACACCGGCGACGATCTCGTCGATGATCGCCTCCGGGTCCTCGCTGCGCGGGTTGTCGGATGTCACGATCACACGGTCGGCGAGCTCGGCGGCGATGCGCCCCATCTGCGGCCGCTTGCCGCGGTCGCGATCGCCCCCGCAGCCGAAGACGCACCACAGGCGTCCGCGGCAGAGCGGACGCGCCGCCGCCAACACACGCGCGAGCGAGTCCGGTGTGTGCGCGTAGTCGACGAGGACCGCGAACGGCTGCCCCGCATCGATGCGCTCGAAGCGGCCGGGGACGCGGTCGAAGGTGGCGAGGGCGGCGGCCGCCTGGGCGAGGTCGCCACCGAGAGCGCGTACCGCTCCCAATGCCGCGAGCGCGTTCTCGACGTTGAAACGGCCCGGCAGCGGCAGACGGCAGCGCCAACTCCCCTCGGGCGCTTCGAGCGTGAAGCGGGCGCCGTCGATGTCGAACTCGACGTCGCGCGCGCGCAGCGTCGCATCGCGCTCCACGGCGAAGGTGTCGGCGTTCGGGAACTCGCGCGCCAGGCGCTTCCCCCACTCGCAATCGACGCCGATAACCGCCGCCCCCGCGAACTCGCTGAAGAGCCGCCGCTTGGCCTGGAAGTAGCGCTCCATCGTGCCGTGGAAGTCGAGATGGTCTTGGGAGAGGTTCGTGAACACGCGACAGGCGAAACGCGTGCCCGCTACCCGCCCGAGCTCGAGCGCGTGCGACGACACCTCGATCGCACAGGCGCGGTCGCCAGCGGCGACCATCTCCGCGAACGTCGCTTGCAGATCGAGCGACTCGGGGGTGGTGCGCCCCGGCGGACGCTCCTCGCCGCCGACGATCTGCGCGACCGTACCGAGCAGCCCGCAGCGCACGCCCATGCTCTCGAGCAGGTGGCGCACCAGGAACGCCGTCGTCGTCTTGCCGTTGGTGCCGGTGATCCCGACGACGCGCAGGCGTGCGGTGGGATCGCCGTAGAAGCGGACGGCGATCGCCGCCATCGCCGCGCGCGCGTCGGCGACGACGACCTGCGGGACCGGCAGTTCGAGGGGACGCTCGCAAACCAGCGCCACCGCACCCCGGGCGACGGCCTCGCCTGCGTAGCGATGGCCGTCGGTCGTCATGCCCGGAACGCAAAAGAACAGCGTTCCCGGTCGTACGCGACGGGAGTCGTAGGCGAGCGCGGAAACCGTGACCGTCTCGGCACCGGCCCCGCGGAACTCCCGGGCGACCCCCTCTGCGAGCCGGCGGAGGTCCATGGTCGGCGCGAGTGTAGAGACGCGACCGGTCGCAGCGCCTGCGTCGCGGCCACCTCACGGCGCAGGAGTGGCAGCTCAAGGACGCTCACGGGCTGCCGATAGGAATCGCATGAGCGCCGCCGCGGTGACCGTCCTCGCGCGCCTTGCCGAGCGCACATACCAGAGCTTCTCGGAAGCCGCCGGCCAGGCGCTGGACCTGCTCGAGGAGTCCCTGCCTCCGGGGGTCGTCGCGCTCGGTCGCTTCGACGAGGACGAGCGCGTCTATCGGGTCCTCGACGTCCGCGGCGCCACCAGCGAGGCGCTCGCCCGTGGCACCGTGCTGCCGATGCCGCGCGAGGCACCGAACCCCGATGTCGAGCTGCTCGACGCGCTGGCGATCCGCAGCTGGCTCGCGGTACCCCTCCTCGCCAGCAACGGCGACGCGCTCGGCGCGCTGTGGGCACTCTCGACCGACGAGAACGCCTACCGCGAGGAGGACTGGGCGCTCGTGGCGGTGTGCGCCAGGCTACTCGCCGCCGAGTGGGAGGGGGTGCAGCTGCGCGCCGACCTCAGGCGTTTGCGCGAGCAGCTGCGCGACCGCGACCGCACCGACCACGTCACCGGTCTGCCCAACCGCCAGAGCTTCCTCGAGGCGCTCGAGCGTGAATGGCGCCTCTGCAAGCGCGGCGCGGTTGAGTCGCACATGGTGGTGCTGAAGCTGCCCAACCGCAGCGAGATCGAAGAGCGCTACGGCGAGGCGATGGCCACGCTGATGCTCAAGGACGTAGCCGAGGCGCTACAAGCGGTGGCCCGCAAGACCGACCACACCGGACGCCTCGACGACGAGCTGATGGGCGTGATCCTCGTCGGTTGCAAAGGGCGCGAGGGGGCCGAGGCGTTCGTGTCGCGGCTCTGCTCGCGAATCGCGCACGTCGCGCGCGAGCGCCCCGAGGTGCCCCACCCCGTGTTCGGGTTCAGCCCGCTCGGGGGCATCGAGGAGCCGGTCGCGGTGCTCGAAGCGGCACGCGCTGATCTCGAAACTGCGGCGGCGGCGCTTGCGGCCGAGCGGGAAGCCGAGTTAGCTTCGTGAGGTGAACGTGGTGGGGACCGAGCAGCGCACGGCGACAGGGGAGGCAGCCGCCGGCGCTGGCGCAGCACGCAAGGGCGTCTATGCGCCCTCGGCGCCGGGCGGCCGTCAGGCGTTCCTGAGCGACGTGATCGTAGAACTCGGGTTCGCCGACCGTGAGACGGTCGAGCAGGCGGTCGAGGCTGCCCGTGTCCCCGGGCGCACGCTCCAGCAGATCCTGCTCGAGCAGGGAGCGATCACCGAGGAGCAGCTGGCACGCGCGATCGGCGAGCGCTACGGACTCGACTACATCGACCTCGACGAGTTCGAGGTTGACGTCGCCGCCGCCAACCTCATCAGCCCGCAAACGGCGCTGCGTTACCACGCCGTGCCGGTGGCGTTCGATCCCGACGGCACGCTCGTGGTGGCGATGACCGACCCGGCCGACACGCTCGCGATCGATGACATCGCGGTGATGACAAAGCTCGAGGTGCGGCCCGCCGTCGCCACCCGCAGCGCCGTCGAGGCACTGATCGAGCGGCTGCCGCGCACCAGCGAAGACGAACGCCAGGCAGCTCGCGAAGCCGCACGGGCGACGCTCGCGCCGCAGATCGGGTCGCGCCCAGCGAGCCCGGACGCGGGCGCGCATCAAGCCAGCGCCCAAACGCCCCCACGAGCTGCGTCGCCTCCGCCCCCGCCCGCTGCGGCGGCCCCCGGTGGCGCTGTCGACGACGCCGCGCTCGCCGAGCTACGCGCGGAACTGGAGCGCCTGCAGGAGGAGCTCGAGCAGGCGCGCGACGAAGCCGAGCAAGCACGGAGTGAAGCGGAGCAGACGCGCAGCGAGCTCGAGCAGGCGCGCAGCGAGGCGGAGGAGGCGACAGCCGAGCTCGAGCGGCTGCGTGAGGAGAGCAGCCGCGCCGGTGCCGACCGCAACCGTCTAGCGGAGCTCGAGGCACGGGGTGGCGAGCTCACGGTCGAACTAGAGCGAATGCGCGGAGAGCTCGAGCGCACGCGCGGCGAGCTCGAGATCGCTCGTGCCGAGCTCGACACCAAGAGCGCCGAGGCTAACCGCCTGAACGCCGAGCTCGAGCGGCTGCGCGAGGAGAGCGACCGGCTGCGAGAGGAGGCCGGCGCGGCGCGCGGCGAAGCCGAGGCTGCGAACGCAGAGATCGAGAAGCTCCGCGCGCGCATCTCCGAGCTCGAGTCCTCGGCTGACCAGCTCGAGGCGTTGACCGCCGACCTCGAGCAGGCGCGGGCCGAGAACGAGCGGCTGCGTGGCGAGATCGAGAAGCTGCGCGAGGGCCGCGACGAAGAGCTCGAACAGGTCCGCGCCGAGCTCGAACGCGCGCGCGAGGAAGCCGATCGTCGGGCGCTGGGCGCCGAGCGGGCGCTCGAGCAGGCGCGCAAACGGTTGCTCGAGCTCGAGGAGGCCGACCGCCGCGCCGAGCGTGCCCGCGCGACGCTCGCGAAGATGCGCGAGGAGTTCGAGCGCGAGCGCGAGCACCAGGCTCGCACCGAGCGCTATCTGCGAGCGACCGTGGCTTCCGAGCGGGCACGGCGCGAGGCGCTCGAGTCGCTGCTCGACCGCGTGCGGGCAGCGGGCACCGAGCTGCAGGCGGTGCTCGACGCGCTCGCGCGTCTACCCGACCTGGCCGGCGAAGGCGCCGACGCCGACCAAGCGGCTCCGATCGGTCCCACCATCGCCGCACCGGGTGTCCCCTCGGCTGCTCGCGGCAGCGCGTCCGCTGCGGCATCGGCGACCGACGAGGCCTCGTCACCGGCGAGCGCGCGCCCCGACGCGTCAGCATCGGCTAGCGGCGACCCGAGCGATCAGACGATCTGGCGCTGATCGCGGTCCGAGCCCGTTCTACGACGGCGGAACGCCGAGGTAGGGCAAGGCGAAGGACACAATCTGCTCGAAGGCGGGGGCCGCGACGACACCACCGTAGATCTCGCCCTGCGGCTCGTCGACCGCGACGAGGACGAGCAGCCGCGGATCACCGACCGGCGCGAACCCCACGAACGACGCCACGTAGCGAGTCTTGGAGTAGGTGCCCGTGAGCGGATCGGGCTTCTGCGACGTGCCGGTCTTGCCGGCGATCCGGTAGCCCGGGATCTGCGCTTCGGCGCCGGTACCGTTCGGTCCCACGACCCCCTCGAGCATGCGCGCGACGGTGTCGGCCACGCTACGGCGCAACACGCGCTTGCCGGGGCGGCGCTGACCGGCGATCAGGTAGGGCTCGTGCAGAACGCCGTGGTCGGCGAGCGCGGTGTAGGCGGCGACGAGCTGCAGCGGCGTGACGGCGAGACCCTGGCCGATCGGCAGGTTTCCCATCGAGGAACCCGAGTAGTCGCACAGCCGCGGCACGATCCCGGGTGACTCTCCCGGCAAGCCGATCCCGGTGGGCCGGCCGAAACCGAAGCGATCGACCCAGCGTGCGAACCGCCGCGCGCCGAGCTCGAGCCCGATCGTCACGGTTCCCACGTTCGACGACCGGGCGAGGATGTCGGCCACCGACATTCGCTCCCAACCGCGCGGGTGCGCCTCGCCGATCACGCGGTCGGCAACACGGATCGTCGGCGGCAGGTCGAAGCTCGCGAGCGGCGAGATCACCCTGTCGGAGAGCGCTGCTGCGACCGTGAACGGCTTGAACGTCGAGCCGGGTTCGTACGCGTCCTCGACCGCACGGTTGCGGCGCACGTCGGGACCGAGCTCGAGACTTCTGTCGGGCGCGGCGGACGGCCAGCTCGCCAGCGCCAGCACGGCACCGTCGCGCGGGTCGACCACCACCGCGCTGGCACCGCGCGCCCGGTAGCGCTCGGCAGTCGCTGCCAGCACTCCCTCGACGTGGCGCTGCAGCACAGCGTCGATCGTCAGCCGCAGCGGGCGGCCCGGGCGCGGCTGGCGCACAGTGATCGTGCGCAAGGGGCGTCCGAGCGCGTCGCGCACCACGCGGCGCTCGCCGTCACGACCGCGCAGCAGCCGGTCTGCCGCTTGCTCGAGCCCGAACAGCCCGTAACCGTCGGTTCCTACCGCGCCCACCACCTGTGTCGCGAGCGCTCCCCCCGGATACACGCGGCGCGGTTCGACGAGCGTCCCCACCCCTTCTAGGGCGAGCTTGCGGAGACGCTCGCCGACCTCGGGCGGCAGCTTGCGCCGGATGTAGACGAAACCGCGCGAGCGGTCGGATATCAGCGCCAGGATGCGTTCCTCGGGCAGACCGACGAGCGGTGCGAGCCTCGCCGCGGTAGCGGCCGGGCGTTCGATCAGGAATGGGTTCGCGTAAACCGTCACCGCTTCCTCGGACACGGCCAGCTGGCGCCCGCGGCGGTCGAGGATCGGACCGCGCAGACCGGGCTCGACCACCTTGCTGTCGTGCTGGCTGCGGGCCTGTTCGCGGAGCGTCCCTGCACGCACGGTCGTGAGCCAGGTGGCGCGCGCCGCCAGAGCCAAGAACAGGCCGAGAAAGACAGCGAAAAGGACGCCTACGCGCCGGTCGATCACGCCGGTCGCGTGCGCCTCAAGGCGCACCCTGCGTCCCGTCTTACGGTGTCCCATCAGCGCTACCCAACCCGTCCCCACCACCCGCGGCCTGCTCGCCGGTGGCGCGGAGAGCGGACGAGCCGGTCGCTGCGCTAGCCGACGGGCCGCCCGTCGCGGCGCCGGCGCCCGAGGAGCCGGACAGGGCACCGCCGCCAGCGGCACCCGGCACGGGCGTGGCGGTCGTGGTAGCAGCGCCCGAAGCCGCCGAGACCGCCGAGGCCGCCATGCCCGCGGTGCCCGCTGTGACACGCTGCGCGAGCCGTCGGGCGGCCAGGAGCGCGTCGCGGCCGGGGTCGGATCGCAGATAGCGGACGGCGTCCGGCGCGGGCAAAACGAACCCGCGCTCGCTCGCAAGCCGCTGGATGCGGTCGGGCGAGTCGAGGCGCGCGAGCGCCCGACGCAAGCGGGCGTTGTCGGCCTCCACCTGGGCGGAGCGGTCGGCGACTGCGGCGAGCTGGCGGCTGACCTGCAGAAGGTCGACGTTGAGGAACACGATGCCGACCAGAAGCAGCGCGATCGTGCCGATCCAAAGGCGCGTGCGCAGCAAGCGCTCGACGGCGCGCTCGGGCAAAGAGAACGTCGCCGTGGAC
>BEIR01000067.1 GCA_002898855.1 bacterium HR41 | reverse complement strand
GGCAGCGGCGGGCGCGGCGCTGCCGGCCCGCTCGGCTACCGCTGCGCGCAAGCGCGCCAGGTTGCCGACCGCATGGACAGTTTCGGGCGTCCCCTCGTCGTCGAGCAGCGCTAGTCCGGCGGAGTCGTAGCCGCGGTACTCGAGCCGCTCGAGGCCCGCGAGCAAGAGCTCGAGACAAGGACGACTACCCGTAAAGCCGACGATGCCACACACGGACGGTTCAGCCTAGCTCTGCCGCGACCACTTCCGCCAGCGCCGCCGCGACCGCCTCGCAACGGCTGCGGTCGCTCGCTTCGACCATCACCCGCACCAGCGGTTCGGTGCCCGACGCCCGCACCAAGACCCGTCCCTCGTCGGCGAGTTCGCTCTGCCAGCGTTCGACAGCAGCGCGGACAGCCGCGTTGCCCTCGAGCGCCCCGCGGTCGCGCACGGGCACATTCACGAGCGTCTGCGGCATCCGCTCGAACGTTTCGACAGTTGCGAGGTCTCTCCCTGCGAGCGCCTCGAGCAAGGCGAGCGCCGAAGCGGTGCCATCACCGGTGGCGGCGAACCGGCGATCGATGATGTGGCCCGACTGCTCGCCGCCGAGTATCCAGCCGCGCTCGAGCAGCGCACTCAGCACGTGGCGGTCGCCCACCGGCGTGACCGCGACTTCGATCCCGAGCTCGCGCATCGCGCGGTGGAAGCCGTAGTTCGTCATCACCGTCACGGCCACTCCGCCCGCGAGCTCGCCAGCGGCGTGCAGCGAGCGGGCGATCGCAGCGACGATGTCGTCGCCGTCGCGAACCCGCCCGTTGCGATCGACCGCGACGACGCGATCGCCGTCGCCGTCGAAAGCGAAGCCGATGTCGCACCCCTGCTCGACGACGGCGCGAGCGATCGCGTCCGGATGCGTCGAACCGCAGCTCTCGTTGATGTTGGTGCCGTCGGGAGCGCAGCCGACCGTGACGACCTCGGCGCCGAGACGACGGAAGATCTCGGGCGCGGTCTGCCAGGTGGCGCCGTTGGCGCAGTCGAGAGCGACCTTGAGCCCGGAGAGGTCGAGCGCACCGAACCGCGCCTCGAGCGCGCGCAGGTAGTCGCCACTGGCACCGTCGACGGTGTCGACCGACCCGATCGCGCGCGGGTCGGGCGCGGTCGTGCCGGCGACCTCCCCGCCATCGGCGCAAGCAGCCACTGCGGGCGCGCCGGACGCGGACGCTCGGCCGCGCTCGATCTGCGCCTCGATCGCCAGCTCGAGCTCATCGGGGATCTTGGTTCCGTCGCTGCCGAGAAACTTGATGCCGTTGTCCTGCCAGGGGTTGTGGGACGCCGAGATCACGGCTGCGAACTCGAGGCCGAGCCGGGGCGTCACCACCGCCGCCGCCGGCGTCGGGAGCACGCCGGCGAGGAGCGCGTCCCCACCCGCTGCGGCGATTCCAGCTGCGAGCGCCGACGCCAGCATCGGTCCCGAGAGGCGCGTGTCGCGCGCGACCAGCACACGCGGGCGGCCACCGTGTGCGCACACGAGCGCCCGCCCAAGCGCCACAGCGAGCTCTGGTGTCAGGGTCTCTCCGGCGACACCGCGAACGCCATCGGTGCCGAACAGCCGGCGCTCTCCGCCGGCCGCCGTCGTGGGCGTGGTCGGCTGAACCGCCACCGGAAGATCAGCGCTTGGAGAACTGCGGACGCTTGCGCGCCTTCTTCAGTCCCGCCTTCTTGCGCTCGACGACGCGGGCGTCGCGGGTGAGGAAGCCGCGCCGCTTGAGCTCGGGACGAAGCGCAGGATCGGCGTCGGCAAGGGCGCGCGCGAGGCCGTGACGGATCGCACCGGCCTGCGCCGAGACGCCACCGCCGTGCACCTTCACGACGACGTCGACACGGCCCTCCAGCCCCAGCACCTGCAGCGGCTGGCGGACCATCTTCTGCAGCTTCACGCGCGGCAGGTAGTCCTCGAGGCGGCGACCGTTCAGGTACCAGCGGCCGGCACCGGGCTTGACGATCACGCGCGCAACAGCGGTCTTGCGCTTGCCGGTGGCCGTGTAGCGCGCCCCGCTGGCGAGGTCGACGAGGCGCTCGCGTGCGCTCGCCGTGTCGGCGACGACCGTCTCCTCTTCCCCCTCGGCCTCTTCTTCCGGCTCCTCGGCAGCCTCTTCCCCCGTGTCCTGCGGCGCGCCGACACGTTCGAGGATCGCCGAGAAGTCCTCCTCGTCCTCGTCGCCTTCCGGGCGCTCGGTCTCGAGCACAAGGTCGGGCTCGAGGTGAGCGCCGGGGATCTCCTCGGTCGGCGGGGGCTCCTCCTCGTCGGACTTCTTGCGTCGACGCTTGGCGCCGGGCTTGGGACGTTCCTTGGCTACAGCTTCCGGAGCCGGGACCGACGGCTCTGTCTGCTCGCTGCGATCGGCGCCCTCACCCGCCTCTGCGCGAGCGTCGGCGCTGCGCTCGTCTGCTGTCTCGTCGCGGCGTTCGTCGCTCATGCCTCGACCTCCAGCGGCTCCGGTCGCTGCGCCTGGTGTGGATGATCGGGGCCGCGGTAGACCTTCAGTTTGCGCAGCTGCTGGCGCGCCAAGCGGTTGCGCGGCAGCATCCCCTTGACGGCGAGACGGATCACCTCTTCCGGTTGGCGCTCGAGCTGCTCGGCCAGCGTGCGATGGCGCAACCCGCCCGGATAGCCCGAGTGGCGGTAATAGATCTTTTGCTCGCGCTTGCGGCCGGTTACCGCGACCCGCTCGGCGTTGACAACGATCACGAAGTCGCCGACGTCCACGTGCGGCGTGTACTCGGGCTTGTGCTTGCCGCGCAGAACATCGGCGATCTGCGTCGCCAGCCGGCCGAGCGTTTTGCCGGCGGCATCGACGACGTACCACCGCCGCTCGCGCGTCGCTTTGTTGGCCATGTAGGTGCGCATCTCGTTGCGTAGAGGGTCGCAGCACCAGCCTCTGCCGGCGCCAGCGGCCGCACAGTGTGGCACATTCCGCCCGTTTCTCGGTGCCTGACCGTAACCCGCGACGCTCAACCGCGACCGGCGATGCCGGTGCGCTCGGCCACGCCCAGTAGCACGACCGACGTGAGCACTGCGATCAGGAAGCTGCCGAGGTCGAAGTCGTCGTAGTCGGCGATCCCGAGCAGGCCGGTCGCGACGAAGCCGCCGATAAGCGCACCGAGCACGCCCAGCGCGATCGTCCAGAGCAAGCCGATCGACTGCCGTCCCGGCAGCAACAGCCGCGCTACGGCACCGACGATCAAACCCCAGATGATCCAGCTGATGATGCCCACGCAGCTCTCTCCTCGTCGTCGAACGCTGGCATTTGCGACCGCCCCGTCGCGACCGCCCGCTAACGAGCTGGGCGCGCCAGGCGCGGCGAGTGTCACTCCCACTCGATCGTACCCGGAGGTTTCGACGTGACGTCGAGGACGACGCGGTTCACCTGCGGCACCTCGGCGACGATCCGCTGGGAGACGCGCTCGATGAGGTCGTACGGTAGGCGCGCCCAGTCGGCCGTCATCGCGTCCTCGGAGGTGACGGCACGTACCACGATCACGTACCCGTAGGTGCGCCCGTCGCCCTGCACCCCGACAGTCCTGAGGCCGGCCGGAAGGACACAAAAGGACTGCCAGAGCTCGCGATAGAGGCCGGCAGCGCGGATTTCGTCCTGCAGGATGGCGTCGGCTTCGCGCAGGACGGCGAGACGCTCCTCGGTGACTTCGCCGCCGACGATGCGGATCGCCAGCCCCGGCCCGGGGAACGGCTGGCGCCAGACGAGGCGGTCGGGCAGGCCGAGCTCCTCGCCGACACGGCGAACCTCGTCCTTGAAGAGGTCGCGTAGCGGCTCGATCAGCTCGAAGCGCAGATCTTCGGGCAGACCGCCGACGTTGTGGTGCGACTTGATAGTCGCCGCACCCTTCGCCCCGCCCGACTCGATCACGTCCGAGTACAGCGTGCCCTGTACGAGGAAGCGCGGCTCGCCGAGGCGCCGCGCCTCCTCTTCGAACACACGGATGAACTCCTCGCCGATGATCTTGCGCTTGCGCTCGGGATCGACGACGCCGCGCAGACGGGCGAGGAACCGTTCGCGCGCGTCGACGGCGACAAGCGGAACGTGGAAGCGGTCGCGGAACGCCGCTACCACTTGGTCGGCCTCGTTTTTGCGCAAGAGTCCGTGGTCGACGAAGACGCACGTGAGCTGGTCGCCGACCGCGCGGTGGACGATCAGCGCCGCGACCGAGCTGTCGACACCGCCCGACAGCGCACAGATCACACGCTCGTCCCCAACGCGCGCGCGAATCTCGGCGATCCGCCGGGCGACGAGCGACTCGGGCGTCCAGCTGTCGCGGGCGCCGCAGACGTCGCGCAAGAAGCGCTCGAGGACGTCGCGCCCGTGCGGCGTGTGGGTGACCTCGGGGTGGAACTGGATGCCGTAGAGGCGCCGCTCGCTGCTTTCGAACGCCGCGACCGGCGACGCCGGCGAAGCGGCAAGCGCGCGGAAGCCGGGCGGCGGCTCGAAGACAGCGTCGCGATGGCTCATCCAGCAGGTCTGGTGGCTCGGCAGACCGCGGAAAAGCGCGCCTTCGTCGCGCACCTCGAGCTGAGTGCGGCCGAACTCCCCGACCGGCGCCGGCTCGACGCGTCCACCGAGGGCACGCGCCATCGCTTGCATCCCGTAGCAGATGCCCAGCACCGGTACGTCGAGCTCGAGCAGGCCGGCGGGCAGCGGCGGTGCGCCGGGCTCGTAGACCGATGCCGGGCCGCCGGAGAGGATCAAGCCGATCGGCCGACGGGCGCGCAGCTCGGCGACGGGCGTGTCGTAGGGCGCAAGCTCCGCGTAAACACCGAGCTCGCGGACGCGGCGGGCGATCAACTGCGAGTACTGACCGCCGAAGTCGAGAACGACGACGTGCTCGTGGCCGCCGTAGAGAGCGCCCGCCTCGGGCGCGTCGAGCGCGGCTGTCGTGGCGGTCGCTTCCGTGTTGCCGTTGCCGCCGACAGCTGTGCTGGCGTCCACGCCAGCGCTAGCGACGCCCTGCCTTGCGTCGAACGCCAAGCCGCTAGTCGCCGACAAGCGCCGGGTCGGCGCTAGGCGTAGCCGGATCGTCGGGGCGCGGGGAGATGCCGTCGCCGCTCGGCGGCGGCGCCGGGGCGGCGGCGCTGCGCGCCCCCATCCCGATGCCCTGCGTGCGCTGGAGCAGCTTGCCCTCGGTCTGGAGCGCCGGCGCGACCATCACCTCGGCGCGCTGGAAGTCGAGCAGGTCCGAGTAGCCGCAGGTGGCCATCGACGTCTTCAAGCTGCCCATGAGGTTGAAGGTGCCGTCGTTCTCGTGAGCCGGCCCGAGCAGGATCTGCTCGAGCGTGCCGTTCTGCTCGACACGCACCCGCGCGCCGCGCGGCAGCGTCGGATGGAAGGTCGCCATCCCCCAGTGGTAGCCACGTCCGGGCGCCTCGTAGGCGCGCGCAAGCGGCGACCCGATCATCACCGCGTCGGCACCGCAGGCGATCGCCTTGGCGATGTCGCCGCCGGTGCGCATCCCGCCGTCGGCAATCACGTTCACGTACTCGCCGGTCTCGAGCATGTGCTGGGAGCGTGCAGCAGCGACGTCGGCAATCGCCGTGGCCTGCGGCACACCGATACCGAGCACGCCGCGCGTGGTGCACGCCGCACCCGGCCCGACACCCACCAGCACGCCAACGGCACCCGTGCGCATCAGGTGGAGCGCGGTCGAGTACGACGTGCACCCGCCGACGATCACCGGCACCGGCACCTCGCGGATGAACTCCTTGAGGTTGAGCGGCTCGCTCGTGCGCGAGACGTGCTCGGCGGAGATCACCGTGCCCTGGATGACGAGGATGTCGAGACCGGCCTCGAGCGCGATCTCGTAGTACTGGCGCACCCGCTGGGGGGTGAGCGCCGCAGCGGCGACCACGCCCTGCTCCTTGATCTCGCGGATCCGCTGGGCGATCAGCTCCTCCTTGATCGGCTCCGCGTAGATCCGCTGCATCTCGCGCGTCGCGATCTCGTTGGGGAAGCTCGCGATCTTCTCGAGCTGGGCGTCGGCGTCCTCGTAACGGGTCCAGATGCCCTCGAGGTTCAGGACCGCGAGACCGCCGAGACGGCCGATGATGCCTGCCGTCTTCGGCGAGACGACACCGTCCATAGCTGAAGCCAACAGCGGCAGCTCGAAGCGATAGTCACCGAGCTTCCAGGTGATGTCGACGTCGTCGGGGTCGCGCGTGCGACGCGAAGGAACGATCGCGATGTCGTCGAACCCGTAAGCGCGGCGACCCTTTTTTCCTCTACCGATTTCGATCTCCATAGCTGCTCCGCAGAACGAGCGAATCGCTGCCGGCTTCGTTCGCTAGCGTACCAACCGCGTCGGCCGACCGATCGCTCGCGGCACGCGACTGTGCCTGCGCGGAGCTGCGCCGTCGCGGGACAGCGCCGCCGCGTCAGGCGCCGCCGACGATCCCCGCCAACGGCTCGGCGGCGGTGATGCGCTCGACCGCGACGGTCGGCACAAGCCGCTCGACGGCGCGCGGATCGAGCGTGCCGGCGCCGAAGTGTTGCGTCGACTCGGCACCACAGGCGACCGCGAAAGCGAGCCGCTCGGGCGTTGGACGCCCCTGGTAGAGGGCTGCGATGTAGCCAGCGAGGAAGGCGTCACCCGAGCCCACCGCCGACACCGGCTCGAGCGGCTCGAGCGTCGCCCGCCACAGCTCGCGCTCGCCGCCGGGACCTTCGAGCAGGGCGATGCAACCGTCGGGAAGCGTCAGCACCGCCTGGCGAGCACCGAGCTCGGCGATCTCGCCCAGCGCTCGCAAGCGATCGACCGGGTCGACGAACTCGTGGCCGACAAGCTCCTCGGCCTCGGGCTCGTTGGGAGTGACGAGGTCGGGA
>BEIR01000066.1 GCA_002898855.1 bacterium HR41 | reverse complement strand
ATCAGCGCGCCGTGCGTGACATCGGGATCGTCGCCGGCGTCCTTGATCACCCCCGCCCGCGCCCAGCCCTCGCCCTGCGCGCGCTCGGCGAGGGGAAAGGACGGCCGCCGCCCACGCGGCAACTCGATCGTCACTGGATCGGGGAAGGCACCGCCGAGGAGAGCCTCAAGGGCGGCGGCTGCCGCGGCTTGGGCGCAGGCACCGGTCGTCCAGCCGTAGCGGAGCTTGCCCGCGCGCGCCGCCCGCGGAGCGCCGGCGGCGGTCTCAGACAGCCGCTCGCTCACAGCGTGAGTGTGACCGATCGTCAGGCGAACCGCGCCGCCAAGCGCCATCCTTCGCGGTCGTGGGGAGCGAGAGCGAGAAGGGGTGCGAGAACGGCGCTAGCGGCGCCCCCGCGACCGCCGCTGCGAGCGCAAGCGCGTCGACGCCCCGGAGCGGCGGAGCCGCCCCCGCAAGCGGCTGCGACGTGCTGATCCTCGGCGGCACGAGCGAGGCGCGCGCGCTCGCGGAAACGCTCGTCGCGCGTGGCGTTCGCACGGTCTCATCGCTCGCCGGGCGCGTCTCCTCGCCCCGTCTGCCCGCCGGCGCGGTGCGCATCGGCGGCTTCGGCGGCCCCGACGGGCTGGCGGCGTGGATCGGCGAGCAGCGCCCCCGCGCGGTGGTCGACGCAACCCACCCGTTCGCGGCACGGATCTCGGCACACGCCGTGGCGGCGTGTCGGGCGCAGCGGGTTCCGCTTCTGCGGATCGAGCGGCCCCCTTGGCGGCCGGCACCGGGCGACGATTGGCGTTACGTGCCCGACGTGGCAGCTGCGGCGCAGCTCGTGCCCCGGCTCGCCGAGCGCGTGTTCCTCGCCATCGGTCGCCAGCAGCTCGAGGCGTTCGCACCGGTCGCGGAGTGTTTTTTCCTGATCCGTTGCGTCGAGCGACCGACTTGCCCGCTCCCGCCCCGACACGAGCTGGTGCTCGACCGCGGACCGTTCACGCTCGCCGGCGAGCTCGCGCTGATCGATCGCCACCGCATCGGCGCACTCGTCACGAAAGAGAGCGGCGGCGACCAGACAGAGGCCAAGCTCCTCGCTGCCCGCGCCCGGCGGCTGCCCGTCGTCGTCGTCCGCCGCCCGCCGCGACCGCCGGTCGAGACCGTCGCGACGGTCGCCGAAGCGGTCGCTTGGCTCGAGCGGACGCTCGCCTGAAGCGGCCCTCGCCACGGTGGGCACGCGCCCGAGCCGGCGCGACCGAGCAGGCGTACCGGGCCCCGCCCGGTCGACCGCCAGTAGCTCAATAGGTGCGGGGCGTGTAGACGAGCGGCGTGCGTCCGTCCGGGCGTGCCACCACGCGCGTACGCGAAGAACCGACGATCAGAAGACAGCGCATGTCGACGCTCGCGCAGTCGAGCGCGGCGAGCGTCGTGACCGTGACCTCCTCGTCTTCGCTGCCAAGCGCGCGCGCCACCACGACCGGCGTCTCGGTGCCGCGCAGCTCGACGAGCAGCGCGCGCGCACGCTCGAGCTGGCTGCGGCGCGACCGGGAAGCGGGGTTGTAGATGGCGATCACGAGATCGCCGGCGCAAGCTGCGCGCAGCCGCTCCTCGATCACCGCCCACGGTTTCAACCGGTCGGAGAGCGACAGCGCGCAGAAGTCGTGTCCGAGCGGCGCACCGACGCGCGCCGCCGCGGCCTGCATCGCGGTGATCCCGGGCAGGACCTCGAGCTCGACGTCGGCGGCGAGACCGTCGCGGTCGAGCGCCTCGCAAACCGCCGTCGCCATCGCGAACACGCCCGGGTCGCCCGACGACACCACCGCTACCCGTCGACCCTCCCGCGCCAGCGCCACGGCAAGCCGGGCGCGGGCGAGCTCCTCGCGGTTGTCGGAGGGATGGCGACGCTGTCCCGGCCGGTGCGGCACACGCTCGAGGTAGGGGCCGTAGCCGACGAGCTCGTCGGCGTCGCAGAGCGCGGCGTGCGCCTCCGGGGTCAGCCAGGCGGGGTCGCCCGGACCGAGCCCGACGACGGTCACGGCCGCCTGCGCGCGCCGCGCCGGGCGACGCCGCCCCGCCGGACTGCGGTCGGCCGTCGGCACGAGCAGAAGCGACATGTAGGGCACGTCACCGCTCACCTCGGGCAGCAGCTCGACGCGCTCGCGGCTCGTCGTCGCCCGCTCGACGTACAGCGAGCGCTCGGCAACGCCGGCCGCCTGCGCGGCGCGGCGCACGTTTCCGAAGGTGCGCCCCAGCTTCAACACCACGGCGGCGTCGGTGCTGGCGAGCTGCTCCTCGAGCTCCTCCTCGGCAAGCGTTCCTGGCAGCAGCGCAAGCTTGTCGTCGCGCTTGGCGAGCGGCACGCCGGCAGCGGCGGCCGCGCCGCAGAACGACGGCACGCCCGGTACGACCTCGCAGCGGAAGCGCCCAGCGAGGCGCTCGTGCACATAGATGTAGGAGCCGTACACGAACGGGTCGCCCTCGCAGATGAACGCCACGTCGAGCCCGGCACGCAAGCGCTCGGCGATCGCCTCGGCCCACTCGTCGTAGGCGGCGGCAAGCGCGCGCTCGTAGCCGCCTGCGGGTTCGTCCGGCTCGGTCGTCACCGGAAAGACGAGCGGCAGCTCGACGTGGTCGGGGCGCAGGTACGGTTCGGCGATCGAGCGCGCGAAGCTGCGCCCGCGCGGCGCCTGCGGGTAGGCCACCACAGCGGCGCGCTGGATCGCGCGCTGCGCCTTCGGCGTCACGAGCTCGGGGTCACCGGGGCCGAGACCGACGCCGAACAGCACGCCTTCGCTGCGTGCGCCGTTGACGGTCACGCCCCGCTCACTCCTCGGGGCTCGCGAGCGCGTTGACGGCCGCCGCGGCGATCGCGCTGCCGCCCCGCCGGCCGTGCACGACGAGGTACTCGCAGAGGTGATGGCGGGCAGCGAGCGCTCGCTTCGACTCGGCAGCGCCGATGAAACCCACGGGAACGCCGACCACCGCGGCGGGGCGAGGCCACCCTTGCTCGAGGCGCACAAGCAGGTGGAAGAGCGCTGTTGGCGCGTTGCCGACAACGACGAGCGCTCCGTCGAGGCGGTCCTTCCAGAGCTCGACGCTGGCGGCCGTCCGCGTCGTACCGAGCTCGCGGGCGAGCTGGGCGCTGCGCGGATCGGAGAGCGTGCAGACGACGTCGTTGTCGGCCGGCAGCCGCCGCCTGGTGATGCCTGAGGCGACCATATGCGTGTCGCAGAAGATCGGCGCTCCCCGTTCGAGCGCTGCGACCGCGGCTTCGGCGAAGCGCGGCGACGCCTCGACGTCGTCGGCGAGGTCGACCATGCCGCAGGCGTGGATCATCCGCACCACGCAGCGCTCGAGGGCGCCGCTGAAACGGTCGAGGCGCGCCTCGGCGCGGATCAGCGCGAACGAGCGGCGGTAGATCTCGCGCCCGTCGCGGATGTAGTCGAGGTCGGGTGCGAGCGCCCCGCCGCGGGCCGGCTCGCCACCCGGCGACGCGCTGCTCTCGCGCGCACCACGGTCGTGCGCGCCACCGCCGTTACCCGTTTCGCTCGGAACCGGACCGCCCGGCCCCGCACCGCTAGACCCACCGCCGAGCGCGGACGCCGCCGCCGCCACCGTGCCGAACTCGCGCCGGCCGGCTGGCGTGTCGACGACCACCGCGCTGTCAAGCACCGCGACGCTCACCACACCCGCAAGGTCGGGCTCGCCGCAGCGGCGTTCGCACGCAGCCCAGTGCTCGGGGAGGTCGCCGGCGCTGCGCGCACCGGCGCGCGCGGCGGCGGCGACGCGCACGTCGGCTCGCGCCCGCCCGCACGCG
This sequence comes from bacterium HR41, assembly GCA_002898855.1. Lineage (GTDB taxonomy): Bacteria > Actinomycetota > Thermoleophilia > Solirubrobacterales > Thermoleophilaceae > Thermoleophilum. Next base: position 3,086 of record BEIR01000066.1, on the reverse strand, counting down.
CCGAGGCCGGCACAGGCGCTCAGCCCGACCCAGCCCGACTCGGGATCGGTGACGAAACCGGCGGCTTCGAACGCGGCGAGCACCCGCTCGACGTCCCCTTCCGCAAGGTCGACGGCGCCTAGCGACCGCCACGGCGTGACGCGCAGCTCGCCGACGCCTGCCGCTTCGAGCGCGTCGCACAGCGCCGCCAGCGCTCCGGCGTCGGTGCGGCCGAGCGGGGCGAGGGCGAAAACCGCGGCGCGGCCGTCGCGCTGTGCGCACCGGCCGAGCGGCCGCTCACGGGCAGGAGCGACGAGCGCGGGCAGCAGCCGCTCGCCAAGCTCCCCGCCGAGGGCGGCGACGAGCGCCGCAGGCCCGCCGTTGAGCTCGCCGACGTTGCGCACCCCGCCGGCGATCGTGAGGAAGACGCGGAGGGCGTCGAGCAAGAGGCGCTCGGCTTCCGTCGCAGCCGCCACGAGCCCGCTGCGAAAGCCGCCGACGAGGAGCTCGAACGCGTCCGCCTGGCGATCGCCGGCCTCTCCGCGCTCGCTGTGCCGGGGAACGAGCGCGAGGTCGGCGTCGCTGCGCAGGCCGAGCCCCGAGCCATCGTCGACGCACACGACGAGGCGGTGTGGCAGCTCTGCAAGCGCGGGGTCGGCACAGAGCGCGCGATCGAAGCGGCGCACCAGCTCGTCGGTGGCAGCGAGCGCGCGCGGGTGCCTTCCCGCGAGCGGGCTTTGCAGCAGGTTGCGGACGCGGTCGTGCCGGCGCGACGGCAAGAGCCCGCCCTGCTCGAGCAGCTGGGCGAAGCGCGCTTGCTCGCCGATCGGCACCCCGCGCGCCTGCAGGCTGGCCCGCGAGGTCAGCTCGACGATGCCGCTGCCCAGCCCAGCTGCAGCGACGAAGGCGCGCAGCTGCGCGACCGTGACGATCCCCCCGGGCAGCCTGACGCGGGCGAGACCGCCGTCGTCGGCGATGTGCCAATCAAGAACGCCCGGGCAGCGCGACACGGCTCTAGCCCCCGATCACGGACCTCCGCCACTGCGGCTCGTGTCGGCGGCGACGCCGGCACGACCGGTGCGGGCGGCGACGCTCCCGAACCACAGCGAGCGCCCGGCGAGCAGGCGCTCGGCGGCCTCGGCGAACGCGGCGCCCAGCACCGCCCAGAGCACCGCCTGCGTACCGACGCTACCGATGCGGAACGACCACAGGGTCGTGGCCGGGAAGTCGCGCGGCAGCTCGCGGATCGCGGGCAGCGCGAGGGCGGCGGCAGCGACGATCGCCGCATAGCCGAGCGCCGCCAATAGCCGCCCGCCGGCGGGGCTCAGGGCATGCTGCCAGCGGCGTCGCACGGCCTGGGCGGCACGCACGGCGGCGACGCTGGCGGCGATCGAGATCCAGATCATGGTCACGAACAGCGCCGTGCGACGGTCGATCGACGCGGGGTCGCCTACCGCCGGCGGGTTCGCCGGGTACTTCAGGAACGGCACGAGGAAAACAACGACGAACGCGATCGCGGCGAGCGACAGCGCCGCCCGCCCGGGACCGCCGCCGAGCAACCGTCGCCAGGAGAGCGCGAACGCGAGCGCGAACAGGCCACCGATCGCCGCGCCGTAAACGGTCGTCGCGGTGGCGAGACCGAGCGTTTTCTGCAGCGCCCGGGGGACGACCTCGGGCGCTCCGGCGCTACCGGCCGCCGCTTCCTTGGCGGCCTCGTAGCCGATCGCCGCGTCGACGGCCGGTTCGGCAACCGCCCAGGCGAACAGGGCTGCGAACAGTCCCGCGACCGCGCCCGCGACGAGGCCGCGGACGAGAAGCGCGCGCACCATCGTGCTCGGCCCTCAGTGGCAGGGGAAGGCGAGCAGGTGGCGACCGTCGTGCACGAACTCGTGCACGAAGTTGCCGGGCGTGAGCGCCGTAGCGCCTTCGTCGAAACCGACGAAGTAGACGAGCAGCATCAGCACCAGCGCGAACCACAGCCACGGCCGCAGCTCGGCCAGCGAGATCGGCGCCGGCGCCTCCATCCGCCCGGCGTTGTGTTCGGCGAGTTCGGTGTTCACAGCGATCGAACCTCCTGGGATGACGCGTCCCACGGACGGCGGATTTTGACGGCGAGCCGAGTCTCCTGGCTTCCGGATCGCAGCTAGCCCCGCCTTCCAGGCGCTCGCCCGTGGCGTTTTGGGGTTCGCTCCCCGGTCACAGTGGCGCGACCGCGCCGGACTTGCACCGGACTTCCTCGAGCCCTCGCCGTCCCTGAGCGGGCACGATAGCGCCGCCGGCGGCAGAACGCCACGTCGCCTAGGTCGGGGGGTTCTGCGTCAACGCCGCCGCCCCGCAACAACCCTGTGGCTCGCTTGTTCTTGAGCTTGCGAAGGCCGGCACGCAGAGTCGCGAGCGGCAAGCGCCAGTGCCGGCCGACCCGCGGCGGCCCGACCCGGGCCGCGCTCGTTCGGCAACCCGGACACGGGAGGTTCGCGCATGCGTTCATCTATCGACGCAGGGCAACCCAGCACCGAAGCGCGCCGCGACGGCCGGCTGCGCAGGCGGCTGCCGCGCCCCTCGCCCGCTCTGGTGGTGGCGACGATCGCGCTGATCGCCGCCGTCGCTGGTACGGCACAGGCGCTGCCCGGCACAGCCACCGTCTACAAGGACGACATCCGCCAGGACGCTGTCGGCTCAAGCGAGATCATGGCGAACGCCGTCGGACCGAGCGAGATCCGCACCGGCGCCGTCGGCAAAGCCGAGGCTGCCACCGACTCGATCGGCTCGCTCGAGATCATCGAGGAGTCGATCACTGGCGCGCAGGTCAAGAAGGACTCGCTGACCGGGGAGCAGATCAACGAGGCGACGCTCGGAGCCGTCCCCTCGGCGAACGGTCTCGCCGACATGCGAGCGGTGCGAGTAGCTCCCTTCACGCTCGGTGCCGGCGAGTCGCGCGAGCTGCTGCGCCAGGGTCCGCTTGTCATCAGCGCGCGCTGCGCACTCGGTGTCAACAACGAGGACGCGGCCGAGATCCTCGTCGACTCCACTGTCGACAACGCGGCGCTCGACGGTCACACGCGCGATCCCGACCTCGACGCGGCCGATGCGCCGGCGCGGCTCCCCGC
>BEIR01000065.1 GCA_002898855.1 bacterium HR41 | reverse complement strand
CAACGTCGGCGCGGCTGCCGAAGTAGGCGCTCGTGAAGGCCGCGAAGATGTAGTAGAGCGGTACCGGCCCGAGCGGCTTGGCGAAAGCGATCACAACGCTCGTCATCACGACCGCGGCGTAGATCACGAGCCCCTTCACGAGCCAGCGCGGAAAGCGCCTGCCCAAAAACAGCGCAACGGCGATCGCGAGATCGACCCCGCCGCAGATCAAAAGGCCGGTGTGGTCGCTCGGGTCGGGATCGGCGAGGCGCGTCGCCGCCCAGCTGACCAGCGCCGCGACGAACCAGCCGGCGGCGCCGATGCGCCGCAGAAGGTCGGTGTCGCGCGTGTCGAGAGCTGCCCGCGGCGACGCCAGGCGGGAATCTTCCGATGGTGCGGTCACGGACACGGGGTTCCTCGATGTCGAGCAGGCAACCGCGCAGCTGAACGGCGGTACCGCTCCCAACCCTTCAATCGACCGACGGTTTCGGACTCCTTAACAGATCGTCTACGCCCTAGAACATCAGTGCAAGTTGGCGCGACTGGGCGACGAGCGTGCCGTCGGGAGTCCACAGCTCGCCGTCCTCTTCGACGAAGCCGTCGCGGGCGAGCCACGAGCGGAACCGCGCCAAGGCCCAACCGCCGGCGTTTGGCTGCGGCTGGGCTCGGAAGTGGATCGTGAGGTCGACGGTCGGCATCGCTGCCGGACGGTCTAGAACCGGGAACGCAGCCGGGTACCAGGCATCGGTCAGCGCCGCGACAAGCAGCCAATCGAGGGGGCGGTGGTCGGTCGTCCTGATCCAACCGCCGACGGTAGCCTCGTCGGCGCAGCTGAACGGAGCGGCTCCCCAGAGAGGCCGCAGGTCGAACTGCTCGCGGATCGGGATCGGCACGGTGGCTGTTAGCGGCGCAAGATCGTCGGGCGACGGCACGGCGGGTGCACGAGCGTGGTCGAACTCGCCGGCCGCTTCCCACGGCGGCGAGAAAGCGGCGAGGGCCAGCGCGCAGGTAGCACCTGCTTGGCTGAGGCGCGCCGAGAGCGTGGCGAGCGAACGTCCCCGCCGTTCGACGCGTGTCTCGATGCGCGCTTCACCCTCGGCGGGAGCGCGCAAGTAGTGGACGGTGAGCGAGCGCGGTTGGCGTCCCGGTTCGCCGAGATGGTCGCTTAGGGCCCGCAAGAGGATCGCTGCGAGGTAGCCGCCGTTCGGGCCGCGCACGACCCAGAAGGCGTGGTCGAGCAGCGCGCGGTATCGACCATCGCCGATCCGTTCGACTGCTGTCGCGCGGTCGAAAGTCGTGGTGCCCGCGGTGGTCATGCGATGGCCATCCCCCGCTCGACCGGCACCTCCACGAGGAGCGGCCCATCGCCGCGCGCGAGGGCGCCGGCGACAACCGCGTGCAGCTGCTCGGCACCCTCTACCGCCTCTGCCGCGAGGCCGTAGCCGCGGGCGAGCGCCAGGCAGTCGATCCCGGGCAGGTCAAGGCCGGGGGCCTCGGACTCGCCCTCGAGCTGCCCGAACCATTTGAGGATCGAGTACTCGTCGTTGCGCAAAACCACGATCACCACCGCCAGGCCTTCGCGCACCGCCGTCCACAGCGCCTGGATCGTGTACTGCAGCGATCCCTCCCCCACCACTGCCACGACCGGACGGTCGGGCTGCGCCAGCTTGACACCGACCGCCGCCGGCACACCAAACCCAAGCCCGCCACCAGCGGTGAAAAACCAGCTGCGTGGGCGATCGATGCGCAGGTGGTTACGCAACGCCAGCGTGGCGCTGGGAGCTTCGACGACGAAGGCGGTATCGGGAGGCGCTGCCGCACGCAGGGCACGGCACGCGGCGCCGACCGCGACCACACCGCGCTCTGCGCCCGCCGACACCTCGCCGGCGTTTGCGACGATCGTGGCCGGATCGACGGGTTGGGCACTCGACCGGGACCGGCCGACAAAGCTGGACACGTCGAGCCTGCCTTCGTTTTTCAAAAGCCGGAGTTCGCTCACCACCGCGGCCAACGTCTCGGCCGCGTCAGCTACGAACGCCTTGCCGGCGATCGCCCGCGCCGCTGCGTCGGGATCACAGGTCACCTGCAACAGGCGGCAGCCCTCGGGCAGGGGTCGACCGGGAAGGTAGGGGTAGTAGGGAAAGACCGCGGAACCTGCGACCAGAACCAAGTCGTGGCCACGCAGCGCGTCGGCGAGCGGCCCGATCGCAGGAGGCAACACGCCACGAAAAAGTTGGTGCGACTCCGGGAAGCCGATGCCAGAACCGCCAGTAGCCGGTGGTGCGTAAACCGCCATCGCGAGTAGCTCGGCGAGGGCGACAGCAGCTGCGTGGCCGGCCTCGGAGTCGAGTTCCGGTCCCGCGACCAAGGCCGGGTTCTGCGCGCTCGCGAGGCTTTCGGCGATTTCCCGCACGAGACCGCGGGCGGGCACATTCGCTGCCTCAAGCCGGCGCTCTCGCGCCGCCTGCGCGAGGTTGGTGTCGGCGGCCTGGGTCCAGTCGTCCATCGGTACCGACAGCAGCACCGGTCCCGGCGGAGCCGCGCACGCGGTGGCGATCGCGCGCGCCAGCGCATGGGGAACGTCGGCAGCGCGCGGCGGCTCGAACGCCCACTTGAGGTGCGGCTCGGCGAGGCGCACCACGTCGCGGTTGGTGAGCGTCGCCTCGACGGTGATTTGTGCGCGCGCCTGCTGGCCGGCCACAACGACGAGCGGATCGTGGTCTTGGCGCGCATTGAAGAGCGCACCGAGCGCGTGGCCAACGCCCGGTGCGGTGTGGAAGTTGACGAGCGCCGGCCCGCCCCGGGCGCGCGCGAACCCGGCAGCCATCGCTACAACCGCGGCTTCCTGCAAACCGAGGACGTAACGGAAGTCGTCGGGCAGCGCGGCGAGAAAGGGCAGCTCGGTCGAGCCCGGGTTGCCGAACACGGTCACGAGCCCGTGGGCGCGCAACAGCTCGTAGGCCTCCTCCCTCACGCTCGCCACGGCCCGCGAGGTTACCGGCCGCGGTAGCGCCGGCGCGTGCGCGCAGAAAGCGCGGCGGCCGGCCCCGCGGGGCCGGCCGCCGCTCCGTCCGCTTCCTTGCGGAAGATCGTTAGGCGTTCTTCACGAGACGCTCGGCGATCTGTCGCAACTCCTCGGGGTGCAGACCGGGCGAGAAGACCGCCGGCTCTTCCGGCGGGTCGGCCGGTCCGCCGCCCTGCGGAGGCCCGTCCTGAACCTCGAGCTTGGCACCGTCGTGCGGGTGCTCGCCCTTCCAGATCGAGGCGATGTCGCGGAAGTCGTCGGGGCTGAAGCGGTAGAGCTTCGTGTGGATGCCCTGGTCGATGAACTTCCGCGCCTCCTTGAAGTCGGCGTCGGGGATCTTCGGGATCGGCAGCATCTTCTTGACGTCGACGCCGGTGAGCTCCTCGAGCGCCTTGGCGTAGGCAAGGGCGTGCACGCCGCCGCGCACGAACAGGTAGCCGAGCATCTGCCGTGCGATCGGGTGATCGGTCATCTCGTAGACGCGGATCTTCGCCATCCGCGCGCCGCACTCGAGGAAGAAGTTGTGCAGCAGGTCGAGGACGAGATCGCCCGAGTTGAACACGTACTCGCCGTTCCATCCCTGGCCGAGCGAGTTCGTGACGAGCGCACCAGCACCGGTGTTGATGAAGTGGTGCTTGATGCCGGCGTCGCGCAGAGCCGAACGCAGCGGCGTCTCGCGCGGGTCGTCACCGTCGGTCGCGCCGGTCAAAAGACCGTTGATCGTCGCCGCCACCAGCTCGATGTGTCCGAGCTCCTCGGTGGCGATGTTGGCGATCAGGTCGTAGAACGGCTTGACCTTCGAGCGGCCGCGCAGGTTGAACGACTGGTAGGTGTAGTTCATCAGGGTCGACATCTCGCCGAAGCGGCCGCCGAGCAGCTCCTGGACGGCAGCAGCTGCTTGCGGATCGGGGTCGCTCGGCATCGGGAGCTCCACCTGGAGCCTGTCGATGCGTAGGTACATCAACCCTCCTTTCTTTGGTTTGCACCGACAACTTGACGGCTGTCCGCGCCCGGGCCGTTAAGCGCTGGTTGCTCGGCGCGCTTGGACGCGCACTCCGGGCACAAGCCCCAGAAGGTGACTTCCGCCTCGTCGATGACGAAGCCCCCGAGGTCGTCGGGCTCGAGACACGGGGCGGCGCCTATCACGCAGTCGATGTCGCGCGCACGGCCGCAGCTGCGACAGACGACGTGATGGTGGTTGTCGCCGACGCGGGTTTCGAACCGTGCCGGGCTGCCGGCCGGCTCGATGCGGCGCAGCAGTCCGACACGTGTGAGCGCCGCCAGACAGTCATAGACGCCTTGCGTGGAGATCCCGCCGATGTCGGCGCGCACGCGCTCGGCGATCGTCTCGACGTCGGGATGGCCGCCGATCTCGCGCACCGCCCTGTAGACGGCGAGCCGGGTAGCGGTGACGCGCAAGCCGCGGCTGCGCAGCTCGTCGGCCAGCTGCCGGTCGTCGAGTGCCACGCCCGGCAGCCTAGCCGATTATCTGGATCAATTCAAGAAAAAGATTCGGTCCGCTCGGATGCCCGTGGTCGCGGCGAACCCCGCTACCGCTGTGCGGTCACCGCCCGCTCGCCCGCCTCGGCGCCTGGCCGGAAGCGGTTCAGCTCGCGCAGCGCGATCACCATCTTGTGGACCTCGTCGGGGCCGTCGGCGATGCGCAGCCAGCGGCCTTGGCGCCAGGCCAGCGCGAGCAGCGTGTCGTCGGACATGCCGAGCGCGCCGTGCACCTGCAGCGCCCGATCGAGCACGCGCTGGTGCATTTGCGCGGCGACGACCTTGATCATCGAAATCGCCCGCCGCGCCGCCCGCTTGCCGTGGGTGTCGATCTGCCAGGCGGCGTACAAGGTCAGCAGCCGTGCCTGGTCGATCTCCATCCGCGACTTGGCGATGAAGTCCTGCACGAACTGCTTGTCGGCGAGTGGACCGCCGAACGGCGAGCGCTCGTGGGCACGCCGGCACATCGCCTCGAGCGCGCGCTCGGCCGATCCGATCGCGCGCATGCAGTGGTGGATGCGACCGGGCCCTAGCCGGTCCTGGGCGATCGCGAAACCGGCTCCCCGCTCGCCGAGCAGGTTCTCGCGCGGAACGCGGCAGTTCTCGTAGCGCACCTCCCAGTGGCCGGGGCCGGCGGCATGGCCCATGACCGACACCGGTCGCACACCGACGAACCCGGGCGTGTCGGTCGGCACGATGATCATCGACGCGCGCCGGTGCGGCGGAGCGTCGGGATCGGTGACAACCATCGCGATCGCGAACGCCGCACCGTTGTAGCCGGAGGTGAACCACTTGCGCCCGTTGATCACCCACTCGTCGCCGTCGAGCTCGGCGCGCGCCGCCAGCTGCGTCGGGTCGGAGCCGGGCGTGTCGGGCTCGGTCATCGAGAAGCACGAGCGGATCTCGCCCTCGAGCAGCGGCTCGAGCCAGCGCCTGCGCTGCTCGTCGCTGCCGTGCTCGGCGAGAATCTCCATGTTGCCGGTGTCGGGAGCGGCGCAGTTGAAGACGAGCGGCGCGATCGGGCTGCGCCCCATCTCCTCGCACAGCATCCCGTACTCCCAGTTCTTGAGCCCCGGGCCGTAGCGCTCGTCGGGCATGAAGAGGTTCCAAAGCCCCTCGCGCTTCGCCCGCTCGCGCAGCTCGACGAGGATTTGCGGGTAGGGGACGCCGGGACGCACCTCGCGATCGAGTGCCTCGAGCGCCTCGTGTTCGACGGGATAGACGTGCTCGTCCATGAACGCCAGCAGGCGTTCGAGCAACCGCTCCACTCGCTCCGATGGGCTGAAGTCCATGCGCCAACCGTACCGTGCGGCGCCCGCCGCCGGCTGCGGCCGCCGCCGGCTGCGGCGAGCGCCCTAGAAGCGGCGCGGGTAGTAGAGCCAGTCGGTGGCGTTGCGAGCGAGCGAGAGCGCGCGCTCGTCCCACCACTCGCCGACCGGCGGACCGCCGTTGCACGTCCCGTCCGAAAGACCGGGCCGGTCGAGCCACAGGAACCCGTCGACGCGCGCGAAGCGGGTGTCGGCTGTGGTCGGAATGCCAAGACCGCGGCCGGGCGGGTTGCACCACGTCACGAAGCGCTTGAGGCGACCGCCGACACGGCGGTAGTACTGGTGCGGTCCGCGCCCGACCGAGCCGGTGTTGATGATGAACGGCTTGTTACCGACCAGGCGCGAGATCTCCCAGCCGTAGCGGATGTTGTTGATCGGCCAGTCGTAGTGCGTGACGTTGAGCATGAAGCCGCGCGCGTACTGGATGCCGGCGAGCTTCAGTTTTTCGGCGACGAGTTCGGGGTCTTGCCAGTCGGACGCCTCGGCCTCGAGGTAGATCGTCGCGTTGGGAAGCTGCGAGAGCTTCCACATCCCGTAGCGCAACAGTTTCAGCCGCGCCATCCGTCGCGACGGCTTAAGGCATTCGACGGTGCCGATCGAGTCGGGCTCGAAACCGATCACCACACGCGCCTTGCCGACGACCTCGACGAAGTCGTCCCACCACTTCTTGGTGCGCGCATCCTCGGCCGGACCACCGCCGTCGTAGGTCGGCGAGCACTTCTTTCCCTGGTGGCGCATGACGACGATGATCGGCACCGACCCGGGCTGGATCGCCCTCACGCACTCGAGGAAGTCGCGGATCTTCTTCTTCATGTTCGGGCGCGTGAAACGCCCCATCCAGCGTGCCCTCGGCACGTAGGCGATGCGGGCGAGCAACTGCGCGCGCTTGGCGTTCCCCTGTCGCCAAGCGTCGGCGTACTCCTGAAACGCCGGTTCGGTCGGATCGACGAAGAAGCGCAAACCGGCGAGCGGGTTGGGGCTGCGCGGGTCGAGCCCGCGCGGATCGCGGCCGTTGTCGGCCTGGGGGTAGCCGGATGGCACGCAGTTGCGCAGCGCGGGGA
>BEIR01000064.1 GCA_002898855.1 bacterium HR41 | reverse complement strand
CTCGCTGCCATTTGGATGGGTGCTCCCGGCGTGGTCCGTGCGGTCGGCGCCGAGCGCGCTGCTGCCGTCGGGGGGAAGGGCGTTGCCGCGGTCGCGCTGCGGCCGGCAGGACCCCCGCCTTCGCTGCCGCTGTGGGTCGACCCGGCGAGCTTGGCTGCCCGCGCGGCCGCCAAAATCGTCGCGAGCAGGCCGGGAGACGCGGCGATCCTGCGCTGGCTGGCTGCGAAGCCGCAGGCCTCCTGGGTGGGTCCGTGGTTGGGCGGGCCGGACGGTGTTCGTCGTCACGCGGCACGGGTCGTCGGCGGAGCTGCGGCCGTACGGTCGCTGCCTACACTGGTTCTTTACGCGCTCCCGCGCCGCAGCTGCCGTCGCGATCCGCGCGACCGCCAGCTCGCTCGCGACTATCGCGCCACCGTGCGGGCGCTCGCGCGCGCGATCGCCGCGCGCCCGGTGCTCGTGATCGTCGAACCGGACGCTGTCGCCGAATGGGGATGCCTCGACGCGCGGTCGCGCGACCAGCGCCAGGCACTGTTGCGCTACGCACTCGCGAAGCTCGCGTCGCTGCCGCGAGCACGCGTTTACGTCGACGCCGGGCATCCACGCTGGCAACCGGCGCGTGTCGTCGCCTCTCGCCTCGCTCGGGTCTGGGTTCCCCGTCTACGGGGGGTCGCACTGAACGTCGCCAACTTTCAGCCGACGGGCGCAGCGGCCAGGTACGGCCGAGCGGTGTTACAGCTCGTGGCGAAAGCGCATGGCGTACGCGAGTGTCGGCGCGCCCCGGCGCGTCACTGCTGGCGGTGGGTGCGCGACCAGCTGGGAATGGTTGTCGACACCTCGCGCAACGGGCTACCCCAGCCGCCACGGCGCGCCACCTGCAATCCGGCGGGTGTGGCGGTCGGCGAGCCGCCGCGGCTGCGACCCGTCGGGAGTGCCGGCGTGGACGCGCTGCTCTGGGTGAAAGGGCCGGGCGTATCCGACGGTCCTTGCCGTGGCGGCCCTCCGGGCGGCGTTTTCTGGATCGACTACGCGCTCGAAATCGTGCGCCGCAGCCCGTGGTTTTCGCCCGGCGGGGGCGACGTCACCGCGGCGTCGCCGCCCGCTGCGTCGCCGCCCGCGGCGTCGCCGCCTGCCGCTGGCGTGAGCGGCCGAGCGAGCGGCTCGCGGCCGGCTGGTGCGGACAATCCGGCGATCTCGGCGAGCGGTACGGGCGCGGTTCGGGGCGCTACGTCGCTGCGGCATGCGAGCGCCCGCGTCTGGCGCCACGCGATCCACACCCCGGTGGCGACGAGCGTCGCGCCGATCGCACCGAACGTCACGTTGTTCAGCTCGCCAGGGGTCAGACCGCCGCCGGCGGCGTGCAGCGCCGCCGCCACCAGGAGCGACGGCCAAACGAGCGCCGGTGCCAGCAGTCGCAACGGCAGGTCAGCGCGCCCCTCCTTAGGCGTCACGCGGAACTTCAAGCCCCGTGCGACGAGGGCTCTGAGCGCCGCTAAGAGGTGGATCCACGCTGTCGACCAGGCGAGCGCCAGGGCGCGGAACGTGTACATCCCCTCCGAAAGGCGTCCCAGATTGACGACACAGGCCAGGAAGTAGGGAGCGAAGTGCGTGATGAAGCCCGCAGCGTCCTCCCCGATCGCCTGCCAGCCGAACGCCAGGCGCAGGATCGGCAGCGTCAGATAGACGAGGATCGTGCAGCCCGAAAGCCAATACGTGGTGGCCACCAAGAACTGCCAGCGCTGCGCCCAGCCGAGCCGCAGCCACAGACGCGGCCGCCGGAACAGCAGCTCGAGGCAGCCGGTGGCCCAGCGCAGCTGCTGCGAGACGTAGGAAGGCAGGTCCTCGGGCCCGAGCCCGACCGCCAGCGGCTCGTCGACGTAAACCGTGCGCAGACCGCGCGCGGCGAGGTCGGCCGAGAGCACGATGTCCTCGGTGAGCGAGTCCTCGGGGAAGCCCCCTACCGCGACAACCGCGTCACGGCGCGCCACGAAGTTCGTGCCGCAACAGAACGAGGCGCCGAAGCGGTCGCGCCCGCGCGAGATCGGGCCGAAGAAAAGAGCCTGCTGTTCGGAAGCCGCAGCCGTGAGCGGCCCGAGACCGGCGTTGCCGTAGACCTGCGGGGTCTGGACGATCGCGACGTCCGGGTCGGCTAGCTCGGGGAGTGTGCGCTCGAGAAAGTGCGGCGCTGGCACGTGGTCGCAGTCGAAGACGCAGAAGAAGGGGGCGCCGTCGGCGGCGGTTACGGCGAGCGCGGCGTTGAGGTTTCCCGCCTTCGCCCCCACGCGGTCGCGGCGCGCGAGGTAGTCGATACCGAGACGCGCCGCCAGGGCGCGCACCTGCGGGCGGTGACCGTCGTCGAGCACGACCACGCGCACGCGCGCGCCGCGCATCGCCCGTGCCGCCCGCAACGTGCGCTCGACGATCGCAAGCGGCTCGTCGACGGTCGGGACGAAGACGTCGACGCGCGGCTCGCCGGGCAGCGGCTCACGGCGCCGTTCGCGCCGCCTGTCGCGAGCGCAGGTGGCCCAGAACGACAGCGCGTGGAAAGCGTTGAACAGGTCGGCTGCGACCAGCAGCGCATAGAGCGGGGCGACACCGACGCGCTCGGGGCGTAGCAACCACTGGAGGTAGTAGACGAGCGACGCGACCCCGACCACGATCCAGAGGGCCGTCACCCAGCGGCTCACCGGCGCCGGCGGGAGTGCGCTCGGGGCGGGCGCGAGTGCGCTCTCGCTGCGCGCAAGCTCGGGCCGGGGACGAGCGATGTCGAGCGTGCGCCGCTCGAGCCCAGCGGCCAGGTCGACCCCCGCCGGCTGAAGCGAACGCTCGCCGCTCGCCGCCGGTGCGGCCGCAGCGGACGGTGCCGTGACCGCTGAACCAAGGTCGGCGGTCGGCGGTTCAGGCCGGAAGTTCTTAGGCGTCAAATTGCCTCCTTGCGGTCGGTCGTGCGGTGCGCGGCGCGCACACCTCGCCGGACGGAATGCCTTGCTGTCCGCTGCAGCGCGTAGACGCGCACTTGCACGCCAGCGAACGAGCGCTTCTCGAGCAGCGGTCCGTAGCTTCGGAACACACGTACGAACCGCGACGGCGAGGCGAGCTGCTGCGAGAGGGCCTGACCCTCGAAGGTCGTAACGAGAGCGATTCGCCGACTCCCCGACCGCTGGGCGATCCTCCAGGCGTCGCGCGGTCTTCTGCCGGGGCCTTCGAGAGTGTCGATCACTCGGCGCGAGCGTGGGGGTCGGTAGTAGGCGAGCACCGGGTCGTAGTGCAGCTTCGTGACCTGAAACTGGGGTACCAGCGCCAGAGCGTCGCCGGGTGCCGTCGCGCGGGCTGCCGCTCGCAGCGCCTCGCGCAACTGGAACAGGCGCGGGTTGCCGCGGTCGTGACCCTGGATCAGGCTCAGAGCGACGAACAAGCCGGCGCACGCGGCGGCGGCCGTCGCGCGCACACCTCCCGGCAGCTTGCGCTCGACCCGCGCGAGCAGTGCGCCGACGAGCAGGAACAGCGGTGGCGCGATGACGGTCAGGTAGCGCGGATCGAAAACCGAGTGTGGCCCGAGCCAGGAGGCTGCGACCAGCAACGCTACGGGCAGCAGCACGAGCGTCATCAAGGCGCCGACCGACACCGGTACGCGCGCGAGCCGCGGCACCGCCACGAGCAGCGCCAACAGCGCGAGCGGCCACGTCGCGGCGGCCAGTCCGACGGCTCGATAGTCGTGGAAGCCGCCGACGAGCTCGACGATCGCGATGATCACCGCGAAGGGGTCGGGCCGGTTGTAGGGGGGAAGCTGGGAGGTGGCGTCGCGACCCAGAAACGCCACGAGCACCCAGGGCACGAGCGACAAAGCGGCGAGCGCGAGACAGGCGAGCACCGCAAGCGCGCGCTTGCGCAGATCGGCCCGTGTCGCCGCGAGCACGGCCGCGACGAGCCCGAGCGCTGCGGCGAAGAGCGCTCCGAAGTAGTGGGTGTAGGCGAGCCCGCACATGGTCAGTGCGAGCGCTGCCGCGCGCAACCAGCCGCCGCGCTCGAGCAAGCGCCAGGCGAGGGCGCCGGCTAGCGCCACGAGCGCGAACACCTGCGCGTACATCCGCGCTTCGCTGCCGTACCAGACAGCGAACGGTGCGATCGCTGCGAGCAGCGTCGCCCAGCGCGCGGCACGGCGGGAGAGGGCGGCGCGCGCCCACAACCACACAGCGACGATGCCGATGAGCGACCAGGCGATAGACGGGAGACGCAGCGCAAGCTCGCTGCTCCCGAGTAGCGAGACAGCGAGCCCGGCCTGGAGGTGGTAGAGGGGCGGGTGCACGCCCGCTAGCTGCAGCTTCACGATCTCGCCCGGCGAACGCGCGACCTGCGCGTAGGTGATGGTCTCGTCGAGCCAGAGGCTGCGTCGCGCGAGCACTAGGCGCAGCGCGAGCCCGCCGACGAGCAGTGCGGCGAGAAAGAGCGCGTCGCGCCTGGCCGGGGTGAGTCCGCGGCGAACTCTGCGCCCGACGGGAAGAAGGCGCCGGTCGGCTAGCAACCCCGCTAGCCAGGAAAGGCGCAGCAGCGGAAGGCGCGGGCGGGCGGCACTCGTTGTCGCTCGTTCGGGTGTCCCTAGCGCTGGCAGCGCTCCGACGAGCGCAGAGGTAGCGAGCAGCACGCCGAAGGCGATTCCGAGCGCGACCGCGTCGTGCGTAGCCACACCGAGCGGGGCGAGGGCGGCGACGAACCCTGCCTCGCGCGTACCCACCCCGCCGATCGCGACCGGGAGCGCCATCGCCACCCCGGTTACAGCGACCACCGTCGGCACCGCCGCCGGCTCGAGGTCGACGCCGAGCGCACGGGCGAGCAGTGCCGTCGCGAGAGACCACACGAGCACGTAGATCAGGCTGAGAACGACGGCCAGGCGCCAGTGTGGAGCCCGACGGAGACCGGCGACGCTGCTGCTGCTGCGCCGCTGACGCCACCAGCGAGCGCCCAGGCGCGGTGCGAACGTCGCTGCAGCGAGCGCCACGATGCCGAGCCCGGCAGCGGTCCACGCGAGCGGCGCCGGCAGACCGTAGCCGCTAGCCGGCAGGGCGATAGCGGCGACGGCTGCGAGCGCCAGGAAGCCGAGGACACGGTCGAGGGCGACGCTCGCTGCCGCGGTTCGCATCCCGGACCGCGGTGCGAGCCAAGCGACCTTGACTGCGTCGCCGCCGTAGCCGCTCGGCAGAATGTTGTTCCACAGGCAGCCGCGCAGATAGGCGTGCACGAACGCGCGGCCGGCGCCCGCCCTGTCGGGCATGCCGAGCGCGAGCGCGAGCTGGTGCCAGCGCAGGCCGCACAAAGCCTGACCCGCCGTGGCTGTTGCGACCGCGAGCGCGGCGAGTGCCGGATCGATCCGCCCGATGCGCTGCGCGACGCTGGCGGGATCGAGCAGGTGGATCGCGGCCGCGACGAGCGCCAAGCTCACGAGCAGACGTAGCCAGAGCGGCGGTCGCCGCAGCACTCGCGCCGCGCCCGTGCTGAGCGAACGCGCTAGCCGACTTACTCGCGCCGTCAGCTGCCGCGGCCACCCGAGGTATCGCCCGCACGTCTGCGCGGCGTCCGCGGCGGCCGGCGCGCGCGAGGCGTCGCGCCCGGTCACAACGACGGCGGGATCAGCGCTGGCGGGCTGCGGTACGTGCGCTTCGGCCGTTGGCTTGCTGTCCTCGGGGCGTGGCGCGTTCGTGGCCACTCCCGGGGGGAACGCGGGCGTGGCGGTCATGCGCCCTTCGCCTCGGCGATGTTCTGTGTGCCGTCGTCGGCCACAGCGAGCGCCGGTACGTTCGCTGCTGCTGGGTCGACGAGGTCGGCGTCGAGGCGTCCGCTCGCGTCGTGCCTGGCGTGGCGGGTACTGGCACCGCCACCGCGCCCGTGGACGACTAGTTCGGCCACGAACCCGGCCGACAACAGGGCTGCCGGAACAACCATCGCCACGGGGACCGCGGCCAGCGCGGTGCGGGTGCCAGCGACCAGTGCGAGAGGCAGTGCGGCGAGGCCGGCGAGCGCGGCGGCGACGACGGCGACCGAGCCGAAGGCGTGCGCCGGGCGCTCGCGGTAGCGGGTGAGCAGCAGCACGGTCACGAGATCGCAGGCGCCCGCCAGCCAGCGTGCAAGGCCGTACTTGGAACGGCCGTGGCGACGGGGGTGGTGGCGGACGGCAAGCTCCGTGACCGTGAAGCCGGCGGCGCTCGCGAACACCGGCACGTAACGGTGCAGCTCGCCCTTGAGGTACGGGTAGACCGCCTCCGCCGCCTCCCGCCGCAGCGCCTTGAAACCGCAGTTCATGTCGTGCAGCTCGAGCCCGAACACGCGCCGGCAGACGGCGTTGAAGATCCGCGACGCGACCCTCTTGCCGAGCGGGTCCTTGCGCTCGCGCTTCCATCCGCAGACGACGTCGAAACGCTCGAGCTCGTTCAGGAAGCGCGGCAGCTCGGTGGGGTCGTCCTGGAGGTCGGCGTCCATCAAAACGATCCGGTCACCACGGGCCAGGCGGATCCCGGTCGCGAGCGCCGCCGCTTTGCCGAGACCCCGGGGGTGGCGGACCCCGCACACCGAGCGATCGCGCTCACCCGCGCGCTCGATCTCGCCCCAGGTCCCGTCGCGCGAGCCGTCGTCGACGATGACGATCTCGTAGCCCCCCTGCCAGCCTCGCTCCGCCAGTTGCGCAGTAAGTTCGCGGCCGAGCGCCTCGGTCAACGGACCGATCGTCAGCTCCTCGTCGCGCGCGGGCACGACGACCGAAACCTCGACACGCTCGCCCTGCTCGTGTGCTCGCCCTGTCGGCACGCCGCGCACACCGAGCGGGCGGATCGCTTGCAGGTTGGCTCGCTGACTCGAGCGCATCGGCTTGTTACCTCCTTGGGTCAGTCGCAACAACAGGGGGCTGCTTGTGTTCTCGCCCGTCCGACCGTGCGAGGCCACTCGGCGAAGGCGTCGGCTGGCGGCGCCACGGGTCGGGCTCTCGCACCGTCA
>BEIR01000063.1 GCA_002898855.1 bacterium HR41 | reverse complement strand
TGGTCGAACTCGCCGGCGGCGAGGACGTGCTCGGCATGCCGGGAGAGCCGTCGCGACGGGCCACGTGGGAGGAGATCGCGCTCGCCGCCCCCGAAGTGGTGGTGGTGATGCCATGCGGCTACCGCGTCGAGCAAGCCGGCAGCGAAGCGCTGCGCATGCACGACGCGCTCGCGCCGCTCGCCGCGCGGGTCGTCGCCGTCGACGCCGCGGCCTACTTCTCGCGTCCCGGCCCGCGCCTCGCCGAGGGCATCGAGCTACTCGGCCACATGCTGCATCCCGAGCTTGTGGCAAGCCCCGGTCGGGGACGTGCGGTCGAGGTCGATCTCGCCCGCGCTGGTGCGGCGCCGAGCGAGCGCCGCTAGCGACGGGTGGCGGCGGGACTAGTACGGCCCGCCGGCCACCGCCAGGGAAGCGACGAACGCGCCCGCAGCGACCGCGAACGCGGCAAGCGCCGAGCGCTGTCCGCGCAAGCCGACCGCCGGTGCGCTTGCGACGAGCAACGCCGCCAGCGCTCCACCGGCGAGCCCTCCGAGATGCCCGCCGATCGAGATCCGCGGCACGAGAAAGGTGATCAGCAAGTTGAGCACGATCCACGCACCGAGTCCGCTCTCGAATAGCGGAATGCCTTGGCGCCACATAAGCACCGCGGCCGCGCCCATCAAGCCGAACACCGCGCCCGAAGCCCCGACGGTGATACCCGTCGGCGACAAAAGCAGCGCTCCCAACGCCCCGCTGACGAGTGCGGCGAGGTAGATCGCGAGGAAGCGCACTTGACCGAGCCGCTCCTCGAGCAGCGCGCCGAGGACGTAGAGGGCGAGCATGTTGAACGCGAGGTGGAAAACGCCGGCGTGGAGGAAGCCGGCGGTGAAGATGCGCCACCACTCGCCAGCGGCGACCATTGCCCGCGAGAGGCCGGCGTCGACGATCAGCGAACCGGCGCCGCCCGCGCCGGTCGCCCCACCGCCAGCGAGGAGCTCGCCGGCGAACACCGCCACGTTCACGGCGATGAGGGCGTAGGTGAGACGCGGCACCGCCTCGGCCGCGCCCCGCACCACACGCGTCGTCTCACCCGAGCACTCGGGGCAGCGCATGCCCACTGGCGTGCTCGTCATGCACTCGGGGCAGATCGGACGCCCGCAGTTCGAGCAGGACACGCCGGTTTCGCGACGCGGGTGGCGGTAGCAAACGGGCATTCGCAGCAGCGTAGCTGGCACGAGGACGTGCCTGGTCCGCGCCGCGGGCAACAGATAGGCAACCGCCTCGGGACCACGCGCGTATAGCAGTAGTGAGAGGCGCAAGCCGAACGGCAGTAGCGAGAAGCGCAAGCCGAAAGTTGTAACCAAGGTAGGAGGTCAGGGAAGGATGGACAACCGCGCGCCAGCCCAGCTGTACGCGCTCGTGTTCGGAGCCGTCTTGGTGGTCGCCGGGATCGTCGGCTTCTTCTACTCGGCGAGTTTCGGCTCGCCCGGAGACGTCGACGCGATCCTCGGGATCCTCGACATCAACGGCTGGCACAACCTCGTGCACATCGCGACCGGAGCGCTCGGGCTCGCCGCGGCGGGCTCTTACGCGAGCTCCCGGACGTACGCGATCCTGCTCGGCGTCGTCTACGTCGTTGTCGCAGTCTGGGGGTTCGTGATCGGCTCGGGCGAATCGATCCTCGGCATCATTCCGATCAACACCGAGGACAACGTCCTGCACCTCGCGATCGGGCTCGTCGGCCTCGGCGCGTACCTCGCCACGCCGGCGGTCGAGCGGCCAAGCACGGCTCCCCAGCACTGAGTCACGACGATCAGGATCGATCGACGTCGCTAGGGCGACCCGCGCCGGCGCGGGTCGCCCTTGTTTCATCTCGCGCGCCGCGTCGGCGCCGGGTACACCTCGCAGCGCACTGCTTGCAGCCAGCCGCCCGATCGCGTCTCACGCGAGTTGTGCCGCCGCCACGGCGACGGCCACCGGTGCAGCGATTGCAACCAGGAAAGCAACGTGCCAAGCCAGCCGCACGGCGCGTGCAGCGAGGGTGTGGGACCGCAACTCGACCGGTGAGCCAGGGCGAGCCTTGAAAAACGTGATCCGGTAACGGCCGGCGCGCCGCCAGCGCAAACGCGTAACGAAGTAATAGAGCGCGCCGATCGGCGGCATGATCAGTGCCTGGGCAAGCGTGTAGTAGGGAAAGGCGATCAGCCAGCGCGAGCGCACAGGCCAGTTCGAGAGCGTGGTGAGCAACGTGTACACAAGAATCAGCACAGGAATCACCTGCGTCGCCGTGATCAGTTCATGCCACTTGCCGTGCAGTAGCAGGTAGATCAAGCCGACGTTGTACATAGCGAGAACCGGGAAGCGAATCTGCTGCTCGAAGTTCAACACCGACAGACGGAAGTGTCCTGCCCACCAGGAGCGCCGCTGCTTGAACAGCTGTCGGAAAGTTTCGGGAACGACGGTGTAGACGACGAAGTCGACGTGACGCACCTTGAGCTGCAGGTGCTCGGCGATCACGCCGGTTTCGATGTCCTCACCGAAAAACCACAGCGAGTGCTTGCGCATGATCGCCCGCATCGCTTCGGTGCGCACGATGTGACAGGCACCTGAGGTAGCCCACGGGCGCACGTGGCGCCCGCGCATAGCGATGTCGTATTCGACGCCCTGCAGCTGTTCGGCGACCGTGTGACGCCGCGACGGGAGCACTTTCACCGAGCACACGTCGGCATCGGCGTCTTCGGCTGCCGCTACCGCTTTGCCGAAATCATCGGCCGGGAAGGAGTCGCCGTCGAGCCGTAGCACCCATTTCGTATCGACGGCGGCCAGAGCCTTGCGGATCGTTTGCGCCGGGCTGATCTTTGGGTCGTCCCAGGTGCGGAACACACGCCACCCTTCGCGCTCGATCCGGTCTGCGAACGCCGCCATCTGCGGTGTGTGGACGTTGCAGGCGAGCAGGACTCGATCCTTGTAGGGCTCGAGGTGCTCGCGATTTCCCCAGTAGCGGGGATCTCCCCAGATAGGAACAATGATCGTGTAGTCGCGTGTGGTGCGTCCTGTGGGCCGAACCACACGCCAGTTCATCCCCGCGGCGACGTTCTGGACGTCGAACGCGAGCAAGAACAGAACGACGAGCAGAGGCGGAACGATGTCGGGGATCACCGCCGTCGCTCTCCGCCGCTCGCGCTACCGGAGTGCGCCTGTCAGCGCTGTCGTTCCTCAACGAACGCGACGCGCTCGAGCACGGTTTCACGATCGAGAGCGGGGTCGAGCACGTCGTGCTCGCCGGTGGTGCGCTCCTCGGCGCGACGGGCAATCTCGCCGATCGCGAGGAAAAGGAGCAGCACCGCACAGGTGATCGCAGCGACCGCGCTCAACGAGAGCTCACCCAGCTGAGGCGGCACGACCACAGCGGCGGTGATGGCGCTTCCAGCGCCTCCGATCGCGCGGACGGACATCGGCGGGGGACCTCCTTGCGTCGACAGGTCGGGGCTTTCGCTCTCCTCGGCGCCCGGCTCGCATCCCTGCCTGCGGCGCCTGCGTAGTGGTGAATCGTCAATCGCGAAAGTTGCTTTACGTAGGACATCCGTCCAGCTGCGCGGCTAGCGGCTCAGGCCACCCGCGCGAACTGCCGACCCGTGGTGCGGGGGCTACACCGCGGGCACCGAGCGAAGGGATCGGTGTGGGGGTCCGTCCGGTCGCTGCGCCCGTGGGCAACTTGCGGGGGCGCCGCCCTCGGGGCGGCGCCCCTTGTCGTGCTCAGAATCGCGGCCTTCTTTGCCTGCGAGCCGCTACAACTCGCGGCACCACGCCCGCCGCCACAGCCCCAGCACCGAACAGCGCCGCGGCCCGTCATGAGCGGCGACGTGGTGGTCAGGAGCGGCGACGGGCCGCGCGGGCCAGGCGCCGAAGGGACGCCGCGCGCGCAGCCGCCGCGGACACCACCCTGCGCGCGCCGCGTGGCCGCGAGCGCCGCGCGTGCTGCCAGCGCAGGAGCGCCAGCGCCGTGGCGGCGGCGCCACCGGCTACGAGGGCGATCACAGCCCGCAACCAACGGCGCGGATCGCGCAGCGCTTTCAGCTCCCAGTCGGCGAGCTCGTCGGCAGCGGCGTCGCGAACGCCGCGCAGCCGGTTCTCTAGCCTGTCACGCAGCCCGAGCGACGGCTCCACCGGCCGCAGCGCGCTGCGCAGCAAGGTTTCGACGTCTGCTTCGCTCATAGCGGTCGCGTCAGCACACCCATCGCCCGCGGTTCGTCACGGAACGCTCGTTCGCCTTCACTACCAAGTACCGATCTGCCGCTGGAACGCTACGCGTCACGGTGCGTTCTCACCTCCGCCCTACCTTCGCGCGCATCGCGGCTGTTGGCGTCGCGCCCCTCGGCCGGCTCGCCCGTCTCGCCGCGCCGCGCGGCGAGGGCCCGCTCGAGCTGGCGGATCGCACGGTGCAGCAGCACCTTCGTGGCGCCCTCAGAGCGCCCGAGTGCACGAGCGATCTCGCGGTTGTCCATCCCCAGGGCGAAGCGCATAACCAGCGCGTCGCGGCGGTCTTGGGGCAGCTCGACGACGCACGCCAGCACCTCGCGCACCTCGGCGCGCTCGGCGGCGAGCGTCTCGGTGTCGAGCGGGCTCGGCAGCGGGCTCGCCTCGTCGAGCGCCGTTTGCGGCCGGCGGCTGCGGTCGCGATGCAGGTTGGCGGCGAGGTTGTGGGCGATGCGAATCAGCCACGGCCGCAACGGCCTGCCGTTGGCCTCGGCGCGCGCCCGGGCGTAGTGTCGGTAAGCCTGCAGGAACGTCTGCTCGGTGAGGTCCTCGGCGTCGTGGTGGTTGCCGACGCGGTAGTAGGCGTAGCTGTAGACGTCGCGCAGATGCGTCCGGTAGAGCTCGCTGAACTCGCGATCGAGCTCAGCCTTCGAGGGCTCGCGCTTGCTCACGCCGCAAGCGAGGCTAGAGGCAGGTGCGTCACGCCGGACGCTGAGTCGGCCGCGGACGCCGGACGCGCTCGAGCCAGCGCTTGTGGTCGAGCCGACCCTCGAGATGGGCGCGCAGCGAGCGGATGAAGGGGGCGTCGACCCCCGCCTCGCCCATCCGCTGTTCGAGCAAGGCCACCAATCTGCGCGCCTCGTGCAACGAGGTCCGCACCCGTAGCGGCTTCGCCGTAGCGGTGCCGCGCCGCTCGAGCCGCGCCAGCACGGCGCTCACGACCTGTCCAGCGCCAGCTGGACCGAGCAGCGTGCTGGGCCGCGCCCCGAGACGCCGGGCGAGGTGTTCGACCTCCTCGAACACCCTGCCCACCGCCACGCCGGCGAGCGTGACGCTCTCGCTTGCTGCAGCCTCGGCGGCGGCCGCGGCAGCGCTTTGCGCGCAGACGGCAAGCTCGAGGCCGATCACGTCGGTCGTCTCGTCGACACCGAGACCGCCCGCGCGCAGCGCCTGCGCGACGCGCGCGCGGGCAGCAGGGTCGGTCGCAGCGACGACCGCGCACCCCTCGCCGCGAGCTATCGCCGCGACGTCGAGCTCGTCGTCGGCGAGAGCCGCCCCGCCGATAGCGACGACCGAACCGGAGCGCAGCTGCTCGGCTACATACGCAGCCGGGGTAGCGCCCGTCGGTCCGACTAGGCCGTTCGCCGCTACCAGCACAGCGGTACGCTCGCCGATCAGCGGCCGTATGCGCGCCACCGCGCTCGGCAGCTCGTCGGGACCGACGGCGAGGACGACTAGGTCGGTCTGTGCGCACCGATCGGGCTGCGCGAACCCGTCGCTCTCCGCTTCCCCGCCGTGCCGGCGGTCGTCGGCCGCGGTCGCCGCCACGCGCGTGACGGCGACACCAGCACGCTCGAGAGCCGCAGCAAGCGCATCGCAGGTAGCGCCCTCGCCGACGCACACCGCGCGTCGCAAGGGGGGGTCGCCGCCGAGCCACTCCCACTGCACCTGTACGTGCGGCCACACCCTTTCCAGCACCGCCTCGGCTAGCGACGGCGACGGTCGGTCGACGCGCGGGAAGCGCAGCGGGGCGCCGCACCGGACGCGCACTTTGACCGGCCGGATGATCAGGCCGCGGCGTGCGCGCTCGGTACCGGAGACCGCGATCGGAACCACTGGCGCGCCGGATTCGAGCGCCAAGCGCCCCACGCCGCGCCGCGGGCGGCCGAGCGAGCCGTGGCGGATGCGCGTGCCTTCGGGGAAGATGACGACCGCCTCGCCGCGCTCGAGCAGCGCCAGCGCCGTGGCCATCGCCTCTTCATCGGACTCGCCGCGGCGAACGGGGAACGCGCCAAGCCAGTTGAGATAGCGCCCCCAGAAACGGCGCTCGAACAGCTCGCGCTTGGCCACGAAGTAGATCGGCCGGCGCAAACAGCAACCGATCACGAACGGGTCGAGAAAACTACGGTGGTTGCTGGCGAGGATCACGGGCCCGTCGGGGATGTGCTCGTGGCCGATGCGCTCGAGCCGGAAGTAAGCGTGGATGAGCGGCTGCAGGACGATGCGTGTCAGCCAGTAGACGACCCGGTTCACGCCGCGACGTCGGGTGAGGTCGTGGAAGCGCTCGAGCGCGCGCTCGGACGGGTCGGGGCGACCTGCAGGCACCGGTCGCTCGCCGCGGGCAGAGCGATCCGCGTGATCGGTGTGGAGAGAGGACGCGGCTACACGGGTCGCTGTCGGGGGTGACGCGTCGCGCGCGTGGCCTGCCGCCTCGGTCGGCGGCGCGATCTCGCTGCTTTCTCTCGGGACGGCGAACGTGCGCGACGCGTCAGCGCCGGCGAGTTCGCGCACCCCACCGCTCTCTGCGCTCATCCACTAGAGCGCTACCCGCCGCCGCGCGCGCGGTTACGCGCAGTGGCAGTGCGGTGACCCGTCGCCGCTTCCCACTGCGCGGCTCAAGCCCGCCCCCGGACTCGAACCGGGAACCCCTGCATTACAAGTGCAGCGCTCTACCAATTGAGCTAGGCGGGCGTTGTGGTGTCAGTTCAGCGTAGCGGCACGGAAGCGATGCACCGCCGGCGCGGCG
>BEIR01000062.1 GCA_002898855.1 bacterium HR41 | reverse complement strand
CGGCCCGCCCGAGGACCGCTCTCTGGTGGGTCGGCGCTCGCCCCGACCCGCTGGAGGCGTTCTCAGCTCGCGTTCGTCGGTGGCGCCAGCTGGATCTGGAACGGGTTACCCGGCCCCGACATCAACAGATTGAGGAGCGGGGTCGTCAACCCGCAGCCGGTCAGCGACGGCAGCGTCGTCGTTCCGGAGAACGAGATGCCCTGGCCGAGCTGGGCGAAGGGCACCGTCGCCGAGAGCGGCAACTCGACCGGCTGGGAGGTGCGGCAGGTACGGCTGTTCACCAGGTTGAGCGGCAGGTACGGCGACGAGAGACGCCGGATGTAGATCGTCGACGCGGAGGTGGCCTTCACCGTGACGTTGCCGTCCGTCCCGACTGCGATCGAGCCCGACACCGGGCGCGCCTCGACCAGCTCGAGCGTTGCGTCGACCGGCAAGCCGAGCACCTTGAGACGCGCCTTGATCGTCGGGATCGAAACGCTGCCCGAGAGAGCTCCGGTCGACACGTTCCAGCTGCCGTTGAACGTGGCACCGCTCGGGATCGTGACGCTCTGATTGAGCTTCTTGATGCCGAGCGTGCACGACACCTTCCAGTTCGTGAACGGGACTTCCTGTGCGGAAGCGGCAGGGGCTGCTACCGCGAACGCACCGACAACGGCTAGAGCCGCAGCCTTGCGGCGAAGTGCCATGCGAACGACCTCCCTCCAGGGAACGTTGGGTTGTGGGGGTGTGGGTGGTTTGCGGCCTAGCGGACGCCTCCGGCGTCCGCTTCCGACCTCGGGCGCTAGGCCTTCGGCCGGTGGTCCGCCTGACCGTCCGATCGGTCAGCTGCGCTTCGATCCTACGACGGTTCGTTGCGGCGCGCAAGCAGCTGCGTGTCGAGCACGATCGTCACCGGGCCGTCGTTGACCAGCTCGACGCGCATGTGCGCACCGAAGCACCCGCGCTTGGCGCCCAACAATTCGCACAGGCGCTCGTAAAGCACCTCGGCGCGTTCCGGCGGCGCCGCCTCTTCGAAACTCGGGCGGCGGCCGCGACGAGCGTCGGCGAGCAGCGTGAACTGGCTGACGCAGAGGATCTCGCCGCCCACGTCCACGAGCGAGCGATCGAGCGGCCGGCGATCGCTCGGGAAGATCCGCAGGGTGAGGATCTTGTGTGCAAGCAGCTGACAGTCGCTCTCGGTGTCGTCGCGCGCGACGCCGGCCAGCACGAGCAGCCCGCGGCCGATCGCAGCCACGGCTCTCTCTCCCCCGTCCGGATCGACCACGCTCACGCGAGCGCGAGCCACCCTCTGCACCACCGCTTTCATCGCGCGCGAGGCTATAAGTCGGGCACCAGGTCGGGCACGGCACGACGCCGGCAGGCGGTCAGGGCATAGCCGAGGCCGCCTCGAGCGCCGACTCGCTCGGGTGGCATCGTGCCCTGTTCGGCAGTCGGACGATGAGCGAGCACCGACAAGCAAGTGGCGACCTCCGCTCCCTGGTCGGCGACTACCTCGCCGGGCTCGGGGTACCGGTGCGGTCCTTGGCCGAAGGCGAGTGGGGCGTCACCCTGCCCGCGGGTGTGTGCGGCGAGCGAGCGCTCGACATAGGCCTGCGCGTCAGCGATGGGCTGCTCGCAGCGCGCGCCTTCGTGGCGGACGCAAGCCACGGTCTCGACCCGTCCGCGCTGCTCCACCTGAACCGCCACCTCACCCTGGTGCGCGTAGGAGCGTCACGCAGCGGCGAGTTGTGGATTCACGGGGAACTGCTTGTCGACCAGGTGTCCGTGTCGGCGCTCGACCGTCTTTTGGGTCACCTTGTCGAGACAGCGGCGCTCGTGCGCGAGGCGGCATGGCCGAGAGGCGACGCCCGCTCGTGGGATTCACCCTGGACGCGGTTAGCGGAGCGCGGCGAGAGCCGCGGATTTTGAAGAGACCAGCAGCGCCCTTAGCTCGCGCGCAAACGCTCGAGGAAAGCGCGGTAGTCGGCGCGGTCGGGCCGCATGCAAGCGGCTAACGCAGCGTGTCGGCGCGCTTCCAAGTGACGCCCGGTCTTCTCGGCTGCCCGGCCGAGGCAGTAGTGAGCGTAGTCGTCGACGGGATAGCGCTCGACCACCGCGGCGAACTCCTCGCGCGCCTCCTCGAAACGGCCGGAGCGGAAGTAAGCGCGCCCGAGAGCTTCCCGGATCGAGCTTTTGTCAGGCTCTAGCCGCCGTGCACGCTCGAGCGGTACCTGGGCGGCCATGAAGTCGCCGGCAGCCAGCAGCGCACGCCCGCGCTCGAGCAGCTCGTAGACGTGCTCGCCACGCTCCTCGGGTGTGCGGAACTCGTCGCCGCTCACGCGATCCCGAGGTTAGAGCGCTCCCGCATCAAGCCGACGCTGTCCGTTCGCGGACGCCGGCCGATCGCGGCCGTCCGGCCCCTGCCCTCGCTCCGCCTGCGTACTCGCGACCTCTCCGCGCGCGCGGGGCGACTAGCGCGGTGCTCGGGTTGCGAGCAGCCGCTCGACCTCGTCGAGAATGGCCTCGGCGACGGCGCTTTTGGCTTGTCGCTCGACCCGCCGTTCGACGCCGTCGGCGGTGACGATCACGACAGCGTTTTCCGTGCTGTCGAAGCCGATCCCCGACACGGAGACGTCGTTGGCGACGATCGCGTCCAACCCCTTGCGCGCGAGTTTGGTGCGGGCGCGAGCCACGAAGTCGCCGCCGTGCTCGGCAGCGAAGCCGACGACAAGCTGCTCGGCCCGCCGCTGCGATGCGAGCCCGGCGACGATGTCTTCGGTCGGTTCGAGTTCGATCGCCAGCCGCTCGCAGCGCTCGAGCTTGACGCGAGCGGCATCGGCAGGACGAAAGTCGGACACCGCCGCCGCCATCAGCAGCACGTCGCAGCTCGGGAACCGCTCGTCGAGCGCGGCCGACAGCTCGGCGACGGTTTCGACAGCGACGTGCTCGACACCTACTGGGGGCGGCACGGCGAGGTTGGCGCCGACGAGAGTGACACACGCACCGCGCTTGTGCGCAGCGGCAGCGAGCGCCACTCCCATCCGCCCCGACGAGCGATTGCCGATGAAGCGCACCGCGTCTAGCGGTTCGCGCGTACCGCCGGCCGTCACGAGCACGCGCTTGCCGGCGAGAGCGCTCGGTTGCGCCTCGCCGCGGGCGGGTAGCGCCGCCGACTCGGGGGAACGCCCGCGCCCGCCGGCGAGCGTGCTCTCGAGCACGGCGAGGATGCGCTCGGGATCAGCGAGGCGCCCGGCCCCCCACTCGCCGAGCGAGGCCAAACGTCCTGTCTCGGGCTCGACGATCACGATTCCGGCCGCCCGCAACCGCTCTACGTTGGCGGACGTAAAAACGTTGCGCCACATCGCGTCGTTCATCGCTGGCGCGACCACGACAGGGGCGCGGCAAGCGAGCGCGGCGGTCGTCACGAGGCTGTCGGCCTGGCCGGCGACGAGCTTCGCGATCGTGTTGGCGGTCGCCGGCGCGATGCAGTAGACGTCGCAGCGTTCGACGAGCGCGAGGTGCGAGATCGGCTGGTGGCGCGGCATCTCCTCGCCCGGGTAGGCGCCACGGAGTGGGTCGGGCTCGAACTCGTCGACGAGCACCGGCGCGCCGGTGATCGCCTCGAACGTCGCCCGCCCGACGAAGCGCAGGCTGGTGGGCGTCTGGACGACGCGCACTGCGTGCCCGCGCTCGGTTGCGAGGCGCACGAGCTCGGCGGCCTTGTAGGCGGCGATGCCGCCGCAGACGCCGAGAAGGATGCGCGCCATTGCTTCCGCTACCGGTAGCGGTAGCGCAACTTGCCGGCGGCGAGCTCCTCGAGCGCGACCTGCAGGTAGTTGGACGAGTCGGTGTCCACCATCGGCGGGGGATACTCCTCGAAGGTGCCCTCGCCGAGGCTGTGGTAGTAGCTGTTGATCTGGCGAGCCCGCCGCGCGGCGACGATCACCGCGGCATACGTGGAGTCGGCGTGCTCGAGGATCTTGTC
This sequence comes from bacterium HR41, assembly GCA_002898855.1. Taxonomy (GTDB): domain Bacteria; phylum Actinomycetota; class Thermoleophilia; order Solirubrobacterales; family Thermoleophilaceae; genus Thermoleophilum. Next base: position 3,135 of record BEIR01000062.1, on the reverse strand, counting down.
GAGTCGCGGCTTGATCATCTCTCGGGTCGCTGTTGCCTGCTCGCTTCGGCGCTGCGGGCGCGCTGTGGCGCGCTAGCGGGCGACGATCTTACCGACCAGCCGCTCGAGCTCGGCGAGCGCCCGCTCGGCGTCGTCGTTGACGATGACGTGCGCGAACTCGTCGCGCGCTGCCAGCTCTTCGCGGGCGGCGGCCAAGCGCTTGGCGATCTGCTCCTCCGAGTCGGCGCCACGCCGCCGCAGGCGCCGCTCGAGCTCATCGAGGGACGGCGGCGCGATGAACACCAACAGCGCGTCGGGCCGCTGCCCGTGGATCTGGCGCGCGCCCTGGACGTCGATCTCCAAAAGCACCGCGCGCGCCGGTCGATCGAGTTCGGAGCGCAGCGTGCCGTAGCGGTTGCCCGCATACACGGCGTGCTCGGCGAACTCGCCAGCGCGCACGCGGCGCTCGAACTCCTCGGGGCTGAGGAAGTGGTAGTCGCGACCGTCGACCTCGCCTGGGCGCGGCGGCCGCGTGGTGGCGGACACCGCCACGTGGATGCCAGGCACGCGCTCGAGGAGCCCCTTGATCAGGGTTCCTTTTCCCACCCCCGAAGGGCCGGTGATGACGACGAGCGGCGTGACTATCGGCGCAGGTAGGCGACGAGCTCGTTGCGCTGCCGCTCGGAAAGACCGCCCACGGTCTTGCTGGGCGAGATGCGGCAGTGCATGAGCGCACGGTTTACCTTCACGCGCCCGAACTTCGGAACCGCTAACAGAAGGTCGAAGACTTTCGCTGTCAGCAGGTAGTCGGGCGGATCGAGCAGCAGCTCGTCGATCCGTACCCGCCCGGCCTTGAGGTCGCGTTTCACGCGGGCACGGCGCGTGCGCACCTCGTTGGCCCGCCGTAGCGCCTCCATCCGCTGTGCGAGCGAGCGCTCGGGCGTCACCCCGCCTCGCCGCTGCTCGCTACCCGAGACGGCGAGCGCCAGCGCCTCCGACTGCGCGTCGCCGGCACGGCCGTCGGCACGCGTCCGGCTTTCGCTGCCGGAACTGTCGCCAGCCGCGGCGAGCGACCCACTGCGTACCTCGCCGACTGCCCAAGGGGCAGCGCTAGCTGCCGGTGGCAGGTCCCCGTCGGCGCTAGCCGGCTGCCCGTCGGTGTGAGGCACACCACCGCTGGCAGCTTCCGCAGAGCTCTCGAAAAAGCGCGCATGTGCGCTGGCTTTGGAGTGCGCGGCGGTTCTCGGGGGGACGAGCATGGGCGGCGATCTTACACGCGCTGCGCCGGTCGGGAGAGGAGCAAAAGCGCAAATAGCGGGCAATTGACATAAGGGTGAAGTCAAGGGTTAGAGTGCTTGGCGCTGGTCGAGGTCGGGTCCCTGCCGGCACTGGCGAATCTTTGGGCTCGGAGCAGTGTGCCGGCCACGAGCCTGCGAACGGCGCGGCTGTCACATCGCTCGCAACGCCTCGCGGATCGGCAGCGCCGCAAGCGGGTCGCGGAAGTTGGCCGTTCCGACCGCGACGTAGCTCGCGCCGGCGGCGAGAAAGTCCTCGGCGTCGGCGACCGCGGAGATACCCCCCATGCCGATCACCGGTATGCGCACAGCCGCCGCGACCGTGCGCACCTGAGCGAGCGCGAGCGGCTTGATCGCGGGACCGGAGAGCCCGCCGTGGCCGCGCGCAAGCAGCGGCCGCCCGCGCGCGAAAACCGTTCCGGGAAACGTGTTGACGAGCGACAGAGCGTCGGCGCCAGCATCTTCGGCGGCGCGTGCTACGGCCGCCTGATCGCTCGCGGTGGGTGTCAGCTTCACTACGAGCGGCTTGGTGGTGAGAGCGCGCACGCGTGCTACCGCGCGGGCGGTCTCGCCGGGATCCTGGCCGATCACCAGCCCGCTCTCGACGTTGGGACAAGAGATGTTCAGTTCGATTGCAGCGACCTCCTCGCGCTCGCCGACAGCGGCGACCAGCGCGGCGAGCTCGTCGCCGCTGTGCCCCATCACCGACACGCAGACAGGCACGGGAAGCTCGCCCAGGCGCGGCAGGTCCTCGGCCAGGAAACGCGCGAGCCCTTTGTTCGGCAGACCGATCGAGTTGACCATCCCCGCCGCCGTCTCGGCGATCCGCGGCGGCGGGTTGCCCGCTCGCGGCTCGCGCGTGATCGTCTTCGAGACGTACACGTCGAAGGGAAACCGCTCGAGCAGCGCGTCGCCGAACACAGCGAGCGCCGCAAGCGCGTCGAACGTGCCGGATCCGTTGAAAACCCGTCCAGGCGGGCGCCAGCCGCCGATCGCGGGCGGCTGGTCGCGACCGCCCGCCGCGCGCTCGCTTGTGGTGTGCTCGTCAGCCATCGCCGCCGGTGTCCCCTAGCTCGTGCGCGTCGAGCACCGGGCCCTCGAGACAGAGGCGCACGAACCCCGCCCGCGTCGCTACGGCACAACCGAAACAGGCGCCGTACCCGCACGCCATCGGCGCTTCGTAAGCGAGCTGGCAGGGCACGCCCCGCGCGCGCGCGATGCGGCCCACCTCGGCGAGCATCGGCTCCGGACCGCAGGCGTAAATCGCGCAGTCCTCGTGGTCTGACCGCGCGAGCCGCTCGGCGAGCAGCTCGGTGACGACACCGCGCCGCCCGACGCTGCCGTCGTCGCTTGCCAACGCCACCTCCGTTGCGGCGACCAGGCGCGCCGCCCGCGCGCACGGCTCGTCGCGGAAACCGAGCAGCGCTTCGCAGCTGCCGTCGAGCGCCTCGGCGAGCGCGGCGAGCGGCGCCACACCGATACCGCCACCGACCAAGAGCGCTCGCCTGCCTTCGACAAGCGCGAAGCCGCGCCCGAGCGGTCCGAGCGCCAACAGCTCCTCGCCTACCGCCACCGACGCCAAACGGCGCGAGCCCGGTCCCACCGGATCGACTAGAAAGGTGAGCGGGTCGGCCGTCGCGTGCGAGAAGGGACGGGCAAGCCACGGCCTACCCTCCTCCCCGCCCCAGCGCTCGGCAGTGGCGAGCATGTAGAACTGGCCGGGGGCTGGCGGCTGATCTAAACCGTCGACCGTGAGCAGCCGGTAGCGTCCGACCGCCTCGCTCGCGACCACGCGGAGGCGCTGCCGCTCGAGTGGCGCGTGTCTGCGTTCTGCGGCCAGCAGCGCTTTAGCGCCCCCCTG
>BEIR01000061.1 GCA_002898855.1 bacterium HR41 | reverse complement strand
TCGGCGAAGAGCGGCGACCAGTTCGTCCCGGTGAGGAAGTCGAAGAGATCGACTGCGCGGAAGAACTCGATCGCCGGGATCGCCAGCGCCACCACGATCCCAACGGTGGTGGCAACGGACAGCGCGCCGCAAACGAACAGGAGCGCAACGACGAAGCGCTCGCCCCAACGCGCGCGGCGGGTTCCGAGGCGCCCCGTCGGGCGCCCCGGAACCCCTGCCGCTCCGCTTGTGGGCAGAGCGCTCAGCGATCGACCTCCGTGTCGTGGGTAGCGCTCACGCCGTTCAGCCCGCGAGCTTCTCGACCTCCTGCCGCGCCTTGCGTTGCTGTGCGTCGGTGAGGTCGATGAACAGCGCTCGCTTCGTCAGCTGCTTCTCGTTATCGATGTAGAAGCGCACGAACTCCCGCACCTCGCGGCGCTGCAGCGCCTCACGGCTCGGGTAGATGAAGAGCGGGCGCGAGAGCGGCTTGTAGGTGCCGTTCTGGACGGTTTCCTTGGTTGGCGCCACGCAGCCTTGGCCGCCGTCGACCTCGACGAGCTTGAGCTTGTCCTGGTTCTGCTCGTAGTAGGAGAGGCCGAAGTAGCCGAGTGCCCCGGCGTTGCCAGCGACACCTTGCACGAGAACGTTGTCGTCCTCGCTCGCGTTGTAGTCGGTGCGGCCGCGACCTTCCTCGCCGTTGATCGCTTTGGTGAAGAAGTCGAAGGTGCCGCTGTCGGTGCCTGGTCCGTAGAGCTCGATCGGCCGGTTCGGGAAGCTCGAGCGCACCTGGTTCCAGTTCTTGACGCGCGAGCCTTGATCCCAGATCTTGCGCAGCTCGGCCACCGTCAAGCACTTGACGAAATCGTTGTCCTTGTTCACCACGACGGCGATACCGTCGTTGGCGACCTGAACCTCGGCCCATTCGACGCCGTTCTTGCGGCAGAGGGCCTTCTCGTCGTCCTCGATCTGGCGCGAGGCGTCGGCGATGTCGATCTCGCCACGGCAGAACTTCTCGAAGCCACCGCCGGTTCCGGACGTGCCGACGGTAACGCGCACGCCGGAGTTCTTCTGCTGAAACTCGTCCGCGGCCGCTTCGCTGAGCGGGGCGACGGTGCTCGAGCCGTCGATGCGGATCGAACCGCTGAGGCCGCTCCCGTTTCCGTTCGAACCGCCGTTGCCGCCGCAGGCGGCGAGGGTCGCCGCGAGCGCGGCCGCCAGCGGAACTATCAGCAGGCGGGTGTTTGGCACTTGTCTTCTCCTTTTTTCCTCTCTCCGTGTTCCGACCGGTTGAGCGTTGGTCGGACGGCGAGGTTCCCAGCGCGCGAACGGAAGCCTGTTATCGACTTGTGGCGTGGTTGTGAACGAGATGTAAACAGGGCGGCGGGCGCCCACGCGGCCGTCGCGCCTCGGGTACAGTCGCGGCAATGGCCGTAACGCTGGCCGTTCTCGATACCGACAGCGGTTTCGTTCACGTCTTGCTCAAGCGTTCCGAGGCGCTCGGCTGGCGCAGCCGGCGCTTCGAGGCGCCGCCGCGGCTCGACGAGTTCAGCGCCGGGCGCGTCAACGCCTTGGTCGTGGACATCGCGATGTTCGGCCCCGCCGGTTGGGACTGGCTCGAGCGCGTGGCGCAAGAGCTGCCGGGAATGGCGGTGCTGGTGTGCACCGGTCGCTCGACGGTCGCGCAGCGCGTGCGCGGGCTGCGCATCGGCGCCGACGACTGGATCACCAAGCCCTGCCACCCCGAGGAGGTCGTCGCGCGCGTCGAGGCCGCGCTCCGCGCGCGCATGCGCGTAGTCGGCCGGCGCGAGGTCGAGCCGCTGCGGGCGGGCGAGCTCGAGATTCGGCCCGAGCAGTACCAGGCGTTCGTCGCCGGCCGCAGCGCGGACCTCACGCGCCGCGAGTACGAGCTGCTCGAGGTGCTCGCCAAGGCCCAAGGGCGGGTGCTGCAGCGCGAGGAGATCTACCGGGCGGTGTGGGGTTACACGATGGCGCACGGCGACCGCTCGGTCGACGTCTTCGTGCGCAAACTGCGCAAGAAGCTCGAAGTGGTCTCGCCCGAGTTCGAGTACATCCACACTCACTTCGGGATCGGCTATCGGTTCGATCCGCGGCCGCGCAGCGTCGCGGGCGCGCCGCCGGCGCAGACTTCGTCTTTCGACGCGACCGCGCTGCCGACGCACGAGGAGCCGGGTTCGGTCGACCCCGCTGGCGGGAGCGAGGTTCCGGGGCGTCCGGCGCGACGCCTACGCGCAGTTAGCTCCTGAACGCGGTCTGTAACACCGCTACTTAAGGTGCGCGGTGTCTGGAATACTTGTCCCGTGGTCGGGGCGAAAGCAGCTCGCCGTGCCGCGCCAGTGACGATCGGCTTGATAGCGGCGGCGTTGATCGTGCTGCACGAGCTGCGGTACGCCGCCGCGGCGCTGCTCGGCGCGACTCCGCCCGGTCCCGACGGCGTGCACCACTATCTGTCGGTAGCGGAGCTGGCGAGCGGCATAGTCGCCGTGCTCTGCAGTACCGCTGCGCTCCTCGTGCGGAGCTCGCCGCGAGCAGGCGCCCGGAGCGTCAGCGCGCTCGAGGCGACAGCGTTGCTCCTCACCGCCCACTTCACCCAGGAAACGGTCGAGGCGTTGGTGGCGGGAAGCTCGCTGGCAGCGGTGTTCTTCGGCGGCGGTGCGCTCGCCGTGCCGCCTGCGGCGTTTCTCCTCGGTTTGTTCGTGGCGCTGGTGTGCGGCGGTCACGCCGAGGTGGCCGACGAGATCGAGCGCATCGTCGAGCGTGTCCGCGACACCTTGTGCACGCGCGGCTTCGCACCAGCGCTCGGCGTCCTCGCCGCGAGCGATCGGCAGGACGACGTCCACCCGCTTTCGCCGCTCGCCCTGAACCGCGGTTTGCGCGCTCCACCACCTGCTCTCGCGCGCTCCTGAGCGCGCGACGCGCGAGCAGGTTCAGGACAACCGTTTGCGGCGAGCCGGCGGTCTGGCGCCGGCCCGTCGTCGATCGATCAGGAGGTTCGAACGCACATGAACGCCAAAGGGCGGATAGCGGTCGTGGTGGCAGCAGCGGTGGTAGCTGTCGGTGGTTATCTCGTGCTGCGACCGAAAAACGACGACAACGGCGGTTCGAATCCGTCCGGCCGGGCTGTTGCAACCCACACGAGCATGGGAGCTGGGGAAAACACGCGAGCTTCGACCGGAACCGCAGCCGTGCGTCCCCAGAACGCGCTCCAAGCGAAGCGGTTCGCGCTCACGCTGCGTGGTGGCGAGCTTGTGTCAGGGCCGCGTCGCATTGAGGTGTCGAAGGGCGATCGCGTGGTGATCACTGTCACCAGTGACCGGCCCGCGAAGCTCCACTTGCACGGCTACGACATCGAGCGCGACGCCGCGCCGGGACGGCCAGCACGCTTCGCGTTCGAAGCTGCGATCGAGGGCTCGTTCGAGATCGAATCGCACACCACCGGCGAGCACATCGCCCGCGTCGAGGTGCGGCCGCAATGAGGCGGGGCGGATCCCCCCTTGCCGCGGCGGCCGCGCTCGCCGCGGGGGTGGCTGCGGTCGGCGCGCTTTTCCCTGACAGTGTCGCCGCGCACGGCATCGCCGTGCGCGGCGACCTGCCGCTACCGCCCTGGCTTTTCGCCTGGGCAGCGAGTCTCGTGCTCGTCGTTTCGTTCGTCGGGCTTGGCACGCTGTGGTCGCAGCCGCGGCTCGAGCACCACACCCCCAGCCGCGAGCTGCCCAGGCCGCTCGCGCGCGGGCTGACGTCGCCGCTGCTCGAGGCCCTCCTAGGGGCGGCCACCGTCGCGCTGCTCGGCCTGACGATCTACGCCGGCTTCGCCGGCAGCCAGGTACCGACCGAGAACGTCGGGCCGACGCTGGTCTTCGTCCTTTTCTGGGTCGGCATTCCCTTTGTCTCGCTCCTGCTCGGTGACGTGTACCGCGTGCTTAGCCCGTGGCGGGCGATCGGGCGCGCTGCGGGCACCGTGCTGCGGCGCCTCGGTGCACGGCCCCTCGTCGCGAGCTATCCCTCGCGACTCGGTGTGTGGCCGGCGCTGGTCGGCTTTATCGCCTTCGTCACGCTCGAGCTGGTGGTAGCCGAGGGGTCGCAGCCGCGTACGCTCGCCCTCGCAACGATCGTCTACACGCTGTGGGCGTGCATCGGGATGTCGCTCTTCGGGGTCGAGACGTGGAGCCGCAACTGCGACGCCTTCGGCGTTTACTTCGGCTTGTTCGCGCGCCTCTCGCCGTGGGAGCGTCGTGGCCGACGCGTCTTTTTGCGACCGCCCCTCGGTGGACTCGCGCGGCTCGCGCCGGCACCGGGGCTCGTGCCGTTCGTAGCCACGATGATCGGATCGGTCACCTTCGACGGCGCTGCCGAGTCCGAGCTGTGGGCGTCGGTCGGGCCTAGCATCGCGCGCACGATCGAGAAGCTCGGCCCGGCACCGGCCACGGCCACCCAGATCTCCTTGGCGATCGGGCTCGCTTTGTGTGTGCTGCTGGTTTGGGCGCTCTACCACCTTGGCATCGCCGGTGTGCGGGCGGCTACGGGCTCGGGACGCGCCGCCGAACTTGCGGCGCGCTTTGCCCCCTCGCTCGTGCCGATCGCCTTCGCCTACGTCGCCGCGCACTACTTTTCGCTGCTCGCCTTCCAGGGGCAGGCGGTGGGGTATCTCGCATCCGACCCGCTCGGGCGCGGCAGCGATCTGCTCGGCACCGCCGACTGGCAGGTCGACTACAACGCGATCGGCACCGCGACGCTCTGGTACTTGCAGGTGGGCTTCGTTGTCGCTGGGCATGTGGCGGGGCTAGTGCTTGCCCACGACCGCGCGCTCGCGCTCTTCCGCGGCGCGCGCGAGGCGCTGCGCTCGCAGTACTGGATGCTCGCCGTGATGGTCTTTTTCACGAGCCTCGCGCTGTGGCTACTCTCGCAAGCGAACGCGTGATGGTGGGGACGCGTCTTTGCCATCGCGGCGCGCTGTGCGCCGCGCACCGGAGCGAGCGCGAGGGCGCTATCCTCGGGCACCGCCGAGCGGGCGTAGCTCAGTTGGTTAGAGCGCCGGCCTGTCACGCCGGAGGTCGCGGGTTCGAGTCCCGTCGCTCGCGTAGCCTTCGCCCCCGCCAGTGAGCGCGAACCTGGTGCAAGCCCCGCCAACCGGCAGATGAAGATCGACGGTGCGCGCATACTCCTCACTGGTGCTACTGGCGGAATCGGTGGTGCCATCGCGAAGGCGCTGGCCGAGCGCGGGGCGCGCCTGGTCGTAAGCGGACGGCGCCGCGACGTGCTCGAGCGGCTGGCGGCGCAGCTTCCCGCCGAGAGTGTCGAGTGCGTCGTCGCCGATCTCGCCGACCCTGCGCAGGTGGACGAGCTTGTCGCCGAGGCCGGAGCTGTGGACGTGCTCGTTGCCAACGCTGCGCTGCCAGCCAGCGGCCCGATTCTCGACTTCACGCCCGAGCAGATCGACCGCGCGCTGGCGGTGAACCTGCGCGCGCCGATCGCTCTCGCCCGTGCGTTGCTGCCGGCGATGATCGAGCGGGGGAGCGGTCACCTCGTTTTCATGTCGTCGCTGGCCGGGAAGGTCGCTCCGCCGGGATCGGCGCTCTACTCGGCTACCAAGTTCGGTTTGCGCGGTTTCGCTCTCGCCTTGCGCGAGGACCTCCACGGCACAGGGGTGGGAGTGACCGCGATCTTCCCAGGTTTCGTGCGCGAGGCCGGGATGTTCGCCGAGACGGGTGTGCGCCTGCCGCGGGGGGTCGGCACCAGCACACCCGAGCAGGTCGCGCGCGCCGTGGTGGCTGGGATCGAGCGCGGCAAGGTCGAGATCGATGTGGCGCCGCTGCCGATGCGTGCCGGAGCGCGGATAGCGGCGGTTGCCCCCTCGCTGGTGGCGTCGGTGCAGCGGCGGCTCGGTTCTCGCGAGATCGCGCAGCGCGTGGCGCGGGCACAAGCCCACAAGCGCTAGCGACCGCGCTTGGCTCGGCGATGAGCTGCCCGGGGGTGAGCGCCCGCGGTAGCTAGTTCACGCGCGGGTTCGTGGTCGATACGATCGATCGCGCAGGCTCGACCGCTCTGGTCGGGCCGAAGCGACACAGGGGGCAGGGGTATGACGAAGCGAACACTGCGGGTCGCTATCGCGGCGTCGCGATCGTGCTGCTAGCCCTTGCTGGCGGGGCGACGCTAACCGGCACCAGCGCGAGCGCAGGCGCACGACCGGCTGGTAGTTCCACGCCGTCGGCCGCCAAGGCGCAAGCGAGCGAGAAGCGCGGCACGAGCGACCGTCGCGCGACGGCGCGAAGCGCGCGGCGGGCACGCCTCGTGCGCAACTGCAGCCGCCTCTTGGCGCGGGCGCGGCGAACGGAGCGCCGCTCCGGCGCGCACAACGTGCGACGGCACAGCACTCGCCGTGCGAGCGCTCGCGTGCGCCGCTGCCGCGCCCTGCTCCGCGCCGAACGCGCTCGCCGGCAGCGGATCGCTCGCAAGCGAGCCCAAGCCGCGTCGCGCAACGCGCGTCGTGAGCACGACAACCGGGCCGGCCACCGCACCTGCACGACGCCCGGCAGCGCGAACCGCGGGGCGGGTGGCGAGCGGGGCTCGAGGCCGGCCGGCAGCGTGCCGCCGAGCGAAGGTGCCCAGGGGGGTGGTGGAGCCTCGGAACGACGCGTGTCGGCGCTTCCCGTTGCACCCGGTTCGTGCCCGGGCGTGCGCCCGGGAGCCGTCGTGCGCAGCGAGGTCGGCCAGTGCACGCTCGCCTTCCTTTTCCGCGGTAGCGACGGACGCAACTACATGGCCACCGCGGGCCACTGCATCCTCGGTGACGGGCCTTTCGCAAGCGGCGCCGGCGAACGGACGTGGCGTCCTGGCAGCGGTCCGGCAGCCGAGGACGGAGACGGGCGGCGCATCGGCGAGTTCGCTTACGCCATCCTGCTCGAACCGTACGACTTCGCGCTCATCCGGCTCGATCCCAGTGTCGCGGCCGACCCGGCGCTGTGCCACTTCGGCGGTCCGACACGCCTCTACACCGAGCGGGCCACGAGCCCGACACTGCTGCACTGGTTCGGGCAGGGTCTGCTCCTCGGGCAGACGATCCCGGCACGCAGCGCCGTTGCGCCGACGACGCGCGACCCCGACCACGTCTACGCCGTCGGAGCGGCGCTGCCCGGCGACTCGGGCAGTGGCGTGATCACTGCCGACGGCGCTGCGATCGGCGTGCTCGTCACCGTCGGCGTCCACACCGGCGC
>BEIR01000060.1 GCA_002898855.1 bacterium HR41 | reverse complement strand
GTCGCGGCCGAGGCGGTCGGCGGTGTGCGGCGGGCGGTCGAAGCCACCGCCGACGTCGACCTGCTGGCTGCCGCAGCGGTGTCGGCAAGGGAGGTCGGCGAGCGGCTCGCGGGGAGCGGCGCCTTCCAGTCGGTGGCGCTGAGCGAGGACGGCGACGGCGGCCGCGAGGCTGCGGGCGTGGCCCGTCTGGCCCTTCAGACGCACGACGGCATCGCCGTCGACCTGCGACTGTGCGCGCCCGACGCTTTCGCCGTCTCGCTGCAGCAGCTCACCGGATCGCAGCGCCACAGTGCGCGCATCCGCGAGCTGGCCAGCGAGCAGGGCATCGAGCTTTCACCCGCCGGCGCGAGGCGGGCGGGCGCGGCGCTGCGCTGCGCCACCGAGGCTGACGTCTACGCGCTCGTCGGCATGCCGTGGATCCCGCCCGAGCTCCGCGAGGACCGCGGCGAGATCGAGGCTGCGCAGGCGGGCTCGCTGCCGGATCTCGTGACGGTCGAGCAGATCCGCGGCGATCTTCACTGCCACACGACGGCTTCCGACGGCCGCGCAGACGCTCGCACGATGGCGCTGGCGGCGCGCGAGCGCGGCTACGAATACCTGGCGATCACCGACCACTCGGCGAGCCACGGTTTCGGCAACGCGGTCTCGGCGAGCGAGCTCGAGCAGCAGATCGAGCGTGTCGCCGCTCTCGACGCCGAGCTCGAGGGCATCACGCTCCTCTGCGGCAGCGAGATCTCGCTGCGTCCCGACGGGTCGCTCGACTACCCCGACGAGCTCGTCGAGCGCCTCGACTGGGTGATCGCGAGCGTCCACACCTCGTTCGCGCTACCCGAGCGCGAGATGACGGCGCGCATCGTCGCCGCGATGGAGAACCCGCTAGTCGACGCGATCGGCCATCCCACCGGCCGCTTGATCGGTCGTCGCGACCCCTACGCCGTCGACGTCGAGGCGCTCATCGAGGCGGCGGTGAAGACGGGCACGATGCTCGAGATCAACGCCAACCCCGACCGCCGCGACCTGTCGGAGGTGTGGGCGCGCCTCGCGGCCGAGGCGGGAGCGATGCTCGTCATCAACTCGGACGCGCACAGCCCCGAGGGGTTCGACGTGATCCGCTACGGCGTCGCCACCGCGCGCCGCGGGTGGGTGGGGGCGCGGTCGGTCGCCAACACCCGTCCGCTCGCCGAGCTCAGGCGGCTGCGCAAACGTGCACGTGTCTAGGCGGCGCCGGCTCGGTCGCGCGGCTCAGCCGCGCGCCTTGGCGGCGGGCTCGGCTTCGATCTTGCGCAAGCCGGGCAGGCGCAACAGGCGCGGCGCGCGCAAGGGCGAGCCGCGCTCGATCCAGAACTCGACACCGTCGCGCTCCTCGATCGCCTGCACGGCGCGCGGCTGGTTGCGCCAGCGCAAGGCGACGAAGAGGGCGTAGCCGGCGGCGACGGCGGGTACCTGCGGGAACCACACGCCCGCCACCGTCGCGACAAGACAAGCGAGCGCGAGAGGCCAGTGGCGGTTCACGAGGATCGCGCCCGGTTCGAGCTCGGGCAGCGTCGATGTGGTTCGCGCGGCAGCGATGAGGCGCGCGATGCCGTCGGTCGGCCGCGGACGGGCGCCGCGGACGGTGCCCGCGACCGCCGCTGCGACCAGCCAGGCGCTCGCGACGATCGCGGTCGTGGCGTCGTCGTCGCGCGCCACAGCAAACATCGCTACTACCGCCAGCGCGGTCGCTGCCGCGCCCAGCAGCAGCACCGAGGCGCGCAAAAAGTCGCGGAAGCGCATCGTCAGTCGTCTGTAGCACGGCCGAGTTGGCGAACGCTCTCGCCGCGCCCGGCGCCGGTACGCGTGCCGGTTTTCACCGGTCGGCGCCTTCCGCCAGCGTGCGCAGAAGGGAGGCGAAGCCGCCGACCCCGTCGACTAGCAGGTCGGCCTCCTCGGCGAGTTCGCCCGGACCTTCGCTCGAGCGCACTCCCACCAGCACGACGTGGTCGAGCGCGCCCTGTTCGTGCAGCGTGCGCAGCGCGCGGAAGGCGTCGAGATCGGTGGCGTCGTCGCCGCCGAAGAGCGCCGATCGCACGCCGAAGCGTTCGACGAGTTCGCTGACAGCCCGGTCCTTGCCGATCGGCAGCGGCGGGCGCAGTTCGAGCACCTTCCGGCCCCAGTGGGTGGCGAGGCCCGCCTCCTCGGCCTCGGCAGCGAGGCGCTCGAGTTCGCTGCGCGCCCGTTGCTTGTCGGGCGCGGTGCGCCAGTGCAGGGCGACGATCGGTCCCTTGTCCTCGCGCCTGATGCCGAGCAGGCGCAGCGCCGCGCGGTCGACACCGTCGGCGAACCGCCGCACACGCTCCTCCCACTCGCGGAACCCTGGCTGGACACGCACGCCGCGCTCGCCCGGGAGCAACAGCTCGGCCCCGTGCGATCCAGCGTAAACGAGCGAGCCGACGCCGACCAGACGCCGTGCCTCGCTCACCGGGCGGCCCGACACGCAGGCGACCAGGCGGTAGCGGCGAGCGATCCGCGCCAACAGGCGCGCGGTCTCTTCACTTACATGCGCATCCTCGGGACGAGCGACGATCGGCGCGAGCGTGCCGTCGATGTCGCACAGCACGGCGGCCCGCTCCGGCACGGCGACGAGCGGCTCGAGGAGCGACTGCGCCTCGGGAGGTGCGAGCGGCACTCGCCCAAGTATGGCGCCCGGCGCGAGCGCTTTCGCGTCGAGATATCGTCCGCGGCCGGTGACGCCTCGCCGACGCACGCTCCGACTCGCCCTCACGGCCACCGCCGGCGGGGCGTTCAGCGGTCTTTTCGGGATCGGCGGCGGCACGGTCATCGTTCCGCTTCTGATCGTGTGGTTCGGTTACCGCGAACGTGTCGCGACCGGCACGTCGCTGTGCGCGATCGCGATCATCGGTGCGCTCGCCGCCGCGGCGCACGGTTTGCACGGCAACGTCGACGTGACAGCGGCGGCGCTCGTGGGCGTTCCAGCAGTCGCCGGTGTCGTCGTCGGTGCCGCCTTGCAGCAGCGGCTGCCCGAGCGCGCCGTCGCTGCGATCTTCGCTCTCGTGCTAGTGGCGAGCGCGGTGAAACTCGCGCTGGGGTGAGGCCCCGAGGCGCGCGACGGTGATGCGGGGGCGCTAGGCGGTGGTGGACCGGCAAGCACACGTGTCCCGGACGCGGCACGGCCGCTGTCGCGGCCACGAGTAGGGGTTGTCGCGGTGAGCGCCGCAGATTTGGTCGCTCTCGTCGCAGTCGGTTTCGCGGCGGGTGTTGCGAGCGGCATGCTGGGCGTTGGGGGCGGCGTGCTGTTCGTCCCGGGACTCGTCGCCTTCCTCGACAAAACGCAGCTCGCGGCCGAGGCCACGTCGCTGCTCGCGGTCACCGTGGTGGCCGCGGTCGGCGCCTGGCGTCAGCACGGCTACGGCAACGTGCGCCTGCGCGACGGCATCCTGATCGGCCTGCTGTCACCGATCGGCGTCGTCGCCGGAACCGAGCTCGCCAACGCCCTCTCCGACCGCGCCCTCGCTCTGTCCTTCGCGGCTCTGCAGCTGTACTTCGCGTGGCGGCTTGCGCGACGAGTGCTCGCGCCGGCTTCGCGCGAGAGTTAGCTCCTGTTTCCGTGCGTGTGGCGCGGCTGCGTCCACGCGGCGACCATCTGCCGGGGGTTCGGGTAGCCGGCTTTGCGATCGCTCGCGTTGCAACGGTTGAGCGCTAAGCGACTGGGCCGCCCATCCAAGCTCCCATCGCCGTGTCGAGCTGGTTCAGCCGGTACAGCGCGGCCGCTTCCGCCGACCGGAAGCGCCGCGACGGGAGCTGGTCGGGACCGTGGTGGGCGAGGACACAGTGGAGGAGGGCCTGAAAGCGCGCCTCGCGGTCCGCGGCCGGGACGCGAGCGAGCGGCCCGCCGGCTGTCCGGTCGGCCGCAAGGGCCGACCAGCGCTCCTCGATCATGCGCTGGCCGAGCGCGAGATGACCGAGCAGCGCCCCCTCGCTCGACAGCGCGATCTCGGCGCCGAGCTCGAACTCGCGCGTCTTGCCGACGTCGTGGAGGAGCGCCGCCGCCAACAGCAGATCGCGGTCGAGCCATGGATGCACCTGGCACAGCTCGTGCGCCAGCGTCGCCACCGCGACCGTGTGCTCGAGCAAGCCGCCCAGATAGGCGTGGTGTCCCTCGCGCGTGCACGGCGCGAGACGAACCTGCGCCCGGAACTCCTCGTCGTGCACGAAAAGCTGCAGGAGCGGCGCCAGCACCGGGCACGCCAGCTCGGCTGCCAGCGCCTCGAAAAAGCCGTCGAGCTCGTCGAGATCGCGCGCCGTCGAAGGCAGAAACCGGCGCGGATCGACCGCGCTGCGGTCGGCACGACGGATCGACGCAAGCTCCACCGTCCGCTCGCCACGGAAGCGCTCTACACGCCCCACCACCTCCACTAGGTCACCCTGTTCGAACCCGCTCGCCAGCGCGGCCGCATCGCGGAACGCGCGCGCGGTGATCGTGCCCGAGCTGTCGCCGAGCTCTACCGCCAAATACGGCTGCCCGTTGCGAGCGACGAGCAAGTCCTTGCGCGTGCACGCATACACCCCGCTGAACGAGCGGCCCGGCTCGAGCGCCGCAAGCGGCGGATCCGAGCGCATCGTCCCCTCGCCGCGCGCCTGGAGGCGCGGCTCGCGAGCGCCACGTTGGCCCTCCCTTTCACCGCTCTTTCGCTCGCTCACGGCGAGAAGGGTCGGCGAGCGGGCGGACGGAAGGAGAGCCGCACGGGCCGCTGGCCGTGTCTCGCACGGGCGGCCGCTGGTGTTGCGTCGGGTCGCCTGCGGTCGGCGGTGCGTCGGACTGCCCGGCGCCGTCGGCTACCGTGAACCCGTGAGCGACGAACTGCGCGTCGACGTTTGGCCCGATCTGCGCCGCCCGACACTGGTTTGCGCCTTCGAAGGTTGGAACGACGCCGGCGACGCCGCCTCCTGTGCCGCCGACTTCATCCATCGCCGGCTCGGGGCGCACGAGTTCGCCGACATCGACCCCGAAAACTTCTACGACTTCACCGCCGTGCGACCCACCGTCGCCCTCGCAGCCGACGGCCGTCGCAAGCTGTCGTGGCCGCGCAACGTCTTCTCTTTCGCCGAGGTACCCGGCGCCGACGGCGACGTCGTGGTGCTGCGCGGCGTGGAGCCGTCGCTGCGCTGGCGCACCTTCACGCGGCTTGTGCTCGAAGTCGTCGAGCGTCTCGAGGTGCGGCTCGTCGTCTCGCTCGGTTCGCTGCTCGCCGACGTCCCGCACACACGCCCGGTCGCGATCACCGGGTTCGCCTCCGACCCGCTGATGCTTGACCGCCTCGGCGTTGCCCGCTCCACCTACGAGGGTCCGACCGGCATCGTCGGTGTCCTCCACCACACGCTCGCCCAGGCCGACATCGCCGCGATCAGCTTGTGGGCGTCGACGCCGCACTATGTCGCGGCGACCCCCAACACCAAGGTCGCGCTCGCGCTCGTGCGCGCCTTCGAGGGGGCGGCGAAAGTCGCCGTCGAGGCGTCTGAGCTCGAGCGCGCCGCCGAAGAGTACGAGCGGCGCGTCTCGCTCGCCGTCCAGCAAGACCCCGAAGCGCGCGCCTTCGTCGAGCGGCTCGAATCGGCCGCCGACGACGAGCAGCCGCGCCCGCGACGCATCCCGTCGGGCGACATGATCGCCCGCGACTTCCAGCGCTTTTTGCGCCAGCGCGGCGGAAACCGAAGCGCGGAGGGCGAAGAGGAGCGCTAGCGCGGCGCGCGCACTGCGGTCCCCGCCGGGCGCAGCCGGTGCCGGCAGCTCCTTGGTCCACACCGGCCACGCTGCCCGACCCGTCTACTCCGCCCGCACGGGCCCTACACCTCGCTCGCCGGGCAGAGGATGCGGTAGTCGCACGCCGCGCACAGGTCGGGTGCCGGGCGCGGCTCGAAACGCTGTTCGGCGATGCCCGCGGCGAGCTCCTCGACACGCGCCACCACACGCTCGATGTTCGTAGCTGTCGCCGGGACCTCGACCTTCTCGCCGGTCAGCACGTACAGGTAGCTCTGCGCTGCGCAATCGATACCCCACGCCTCGCGCGCGGCGAGCTGGTAGAGCGACAGCTGGATGTCGTCGGCGAGATCGGCGTCGCTGCGCGCCTTGCCGGTCTTGTAGTCGATCAGCTCGAAGCTGCCGTCTGCGCGCCGGTCGACGCGATCGACCCGCCCCCGCACTAGATGGCGGCCGAGACGGAACGCGAAGCCGCGCTCGAACCACAGCGGCTGTGCGCCACCGGCCGCCCGCTCGCTGCCGAAGCGGTCGAAGTAGCGCTCGAGCGCTCGCCGTGCGCGCTCGCGCAGAGCCTGTTCGCGCGGCCCCTGCCCGAGCCCTGCGCGCCGCCAGCAAGCCTCGAAAGTGCGCAACAGCGCCGCGCGCGAGCCGTCGCTGTGCAGATGGAAGCGCTCGAGCGTCTGGTGTAGCGCGATGCCGAAACGCTGCTGCAGCGTCGGTTCCTGGGGGATGCGGAAGACGCGGGCGAACTTGTAGCGCAACGGACAGAGCCGGTAGGTCTCGAGATCGGACGCCGACAGCAGCAAACCGTCGCCGCGACGGGGGATGAAAGGCTCGAGACCGGTGGGCTGCGCGGCCGGTCGCGCGTTGCTGTCACCGTTCGCTGCCGGGGCGTAAGCGTCGGGCACGCCGCCGGCAAGCAGCGCGTCGACCGACGAGCGCGCCAGCAGCTCGCGCTGGCTTTCCGTCGCTGCGCGCTCGATGATCGCGCTCGACACGGCGAGCACCTCGCGCGGATCCTCGCCGGCGCGGGCACGCTCCGACACCGCGACCGCCTTGATCAGATCGAGCAGCGCCACCACCGCGCGATCGACGTCGACGTGTGTGTCGAGGCGCATCTCGCCGATCCGTCCGGCGACCTCGGAAACCGTCTCGCCAAGCCGGCTCGCCAGCTCGGCGACGACCAGATCGAGCGGTCCGCGCTCGAGCGGTCCCGTCGCCGCCAGCTCGAGCGTCTCGGCCCCCAGTTCGGCGAGGAGCTCGTCGACCTCGCGGTTGCACGCCGCTGCGACCACCACCACTTCGGTCCGTGCCCGCGCAGCCCAGTTCAAGAGCTCGCTGCGTGACGTCGCGTCGCCGGCGAGAGCGATCACGCAACTCACCTCGCGCGACGGCGGACAGGCGCACTCCACCGCCACTGCCGCGCGTGAAACCTCGAGCGCATCGTCGCCAAGCGGATCGACGCCGGCGCGCGCCGCCAC
>BEIR01000059.1 GCA_002898855.1 bacterium HR41 | reverse complement strand
CTGGCGAAAGGCGCGGACGTTTATGCGCGCACACACAAAAAAGGGGCGGGCGGGACGCGCCCGCCCGCCCCCGTGCGCGACCGATCCCTTCAGCGCACGTTGAAGGTGTTCACGCCGCGCACCTTCGGCGTGCGCCGCCTGACGACGTCGAAGTCGTAGAAGCGGCCGGGCGACTTGCCCTTCTGCCCGAAACCGATCCCGGCCTTCTGCAGCAGCGACACGGCGGTGTCGATGTCGGTAAAGGCGTAGCGCATGAACACGCGGTCGTTGCCGAGCTTGCCGAGCGACTGGCGGGCGAGCGCGCGGTGCACTGCCTCGACGCCCATGAACTCGGCGGCGTAGCGAGCCTCGGTTCCCTTGCCCGCCTGCCCAAAAACGGTCGTGGCGATCAGGTAGGCGTTGACGAACACCTGGTCGCCGAACTCGAGCGTCTCGAGGAGCCCTTTGCGGCTGCGGAAGACCGCGTCGGGAATCCAAATGCGCTTGGTCAACTCGCGGCCGCCGATCGAACGCAGCACGTTGTAGTGCTGGAGCTCCTGTTGCGCCGCGGCGGCGACGTTGCGCTTCGTCACCCGATCGAGGCGAACGCGCCGTGCGCCTTCGGTGTTGATGATCGTCGCGAGCACCTCGGCGGTGGCGGCGATGTTGAGGAGCTTCTGCGGGTCGTTCTGGCTGGCCATCGCCGCGACCGCGCGGTCGTCGGCGACAAGGCCGAGCAGCCCGAGGCTGCCGAAGGTGGCGGCAGCGCCTTTGATCAGGTTGCGCCGCGTGCTGGCGCTAGCACCGCGCTCTTGCTCGTCAATCGCGCGGTAGGCGAGCGTGATGGCTTCGGACATCGCTGTCGTACCCCCTTGTGGTCCGTCCGCTTGGCAGCACCTCGTTCGAGAGCTGTCAGTCGGTTAGTGCGCGCCGCAGGCGCGCGCGGATCACAAGAGGGCGAGCGGCTAGGACGTCGGCTCGAAGACGATCAGCGGCGGCGAGGTCGGTCGTTCGCTGCCGCCGGCGGGCTCGCGCGTGATCATCACGCGGTCGCGCGCCCCCAGACGCACCGGCACTTCGACCGCTCCGTGCGTGGCGACGAAGAGCGGCTCGGCCGGCCGTGGCGCGGAGCCCGGCCGTTGGACCCAGACCTCGTAGACACCCTTGGCGGGCGGGCGCGGCAGACCGCGCACCTCGATGCGTACGGCGTGCTCGTCGACCGTCGCCCGCGCCCATGCGCGGCTCGCGAGCGCCGGGTCGGTGATGCGTCCGGCGAGCACGCGACGGCCGCTGTCGCCGGCGATGTCACCGTCGAGCACCGACCCGAGCGCGAATCCCACTATCAGCATCGCGAGCAAGACGCCGGCGATGGCGAGCGGTCGTGCGGCCGGCAGGAACAGCTCGCGCCAGCGGCGCGACGAGGTCCCGGCGCGATCGCCGGTGTCGCGCGCGGCGCGCAGCAAGCTCGCTTCGGCACGCACCTCGGCCAGCACGCGCTCACGCAACGCTGGCGAGGGCGTGCGCGGTGGAACGGCCTCGGCCAGCGCGCTGGTGGTGGCCAACAGCGCGTCAGCTTCGGCGCGGCAGCGGTCGCAGGCGGCGAGGTGGTCGTCGATCAGCTCGCGCTCCCGCTCGCCGACGGCGCCGAGCGCCCACGCTGCGAGCGTTTCGCTGACCCAGGCGTGTTCTTTGTCGCGCTCCGGAACGGTCATCGCGCTGTTGCCCTCACCTCTGCTCCAGAACCGGCTCGAGTCCGCGCAGTTTCTCGAGCGCGAGGCGCATCCTGCCTTTCACCGTGCCCACCGGTGTGCCGAGGATCTCGGCGATTTCGGTGTGCGTGAAACCGCCGTAGTAGGCGAGCTCTACCACCCGTCGCTGTTCCTCGGGTAGCGCCTCGAGGGCACGCGCAACGGCCCGCGCTCGCTCGCGGCGCAGTGCTTCGACCATCGGATCCTGTTGCTCTTCGCTGCTCGCGCGCTCGGGGTCGCGCCCCGCCCCCGCCTCGGGATCGAGCGCCTCGCCCGACTGCAGCCGCTCCTGCACGGCGCGGCGGCGCAAGAGATCGATCGCGCGGTTGTGGACGATCCGCAAAAGCCAGGCGCGCACCGTGCCGCGGCGCGCGTCGTAGGCCGACGCACCGCGCCAAGCGGCAAGCATCGCCTCTTGGACGATGTCCTCGGCGACTTGCACGCTGCCGGCGATGCGGTAGGCGAGCGAGTAGGCGGCTTGTGCGTGGCGGTCGTAGATCACCTCGAACGCCTCGGCGACGCCGCGCGCCGCCGCCTCGATCAGCTCCTCGTCGGCGAGTCGCTGCCAGCGGCTCGTGCGCCCCCCGAAGAGCCGCATCAGGCGGCACCTCCAGCGCCGGCATCGGCGAGCGCGCTGGCGCGCGCACGGCGCCGCTCGACAACCCGCGCGAGGAGCAGACCGAGCTCGAAGAGCAGCACCATCGGGACGAGCTCGATAAGCGTCGTGATCGGATCGGTGCCGGGCAGCAGGGCAGCGACGACTGCGAGCACGACGATCGCTATCCGCCGGTTGCGCCGCAACTGGTCGGAGCTCACCACCCCCAGCTGCACGAGACCGACCATCGCCAACGGGAGCTGGAAGAGCAGACCGGTGGCGAGCGCAGTGATGAGCACGAAGTGGTAGTAGCTGCGGGCCTGCACGAGAGCGTCGAAGGCACCGGCGTTGAACTGCTGCAAGAACGCCACCGCCGTCGGCAGCACGACGAAGTAGGCGAACGCCACGCCGGCCGCGAACAGCGCCGGCGCGCCGATGACCAGGGCGCGCGCGGTCCGTCGTTCGTGCGGTGCGAACGCCGGCGCCACGAACGCCCACGCCTGGTGAAGGATCACCGGCAGCGCGAACAACAACGCGAACTGGAACGCGACGAGCACCGTCTGCGTGAAGGGCTCGCCGAGGCTGAGCGTGACCGGCCGCGTGTCGTCGCTCGAACGCGCGAGCTGGCGGACGGAGCTTCGCGTCGCAGCCACCGCCGCGGCGAGCGCGCGCCGTTCGCGCTGCGACAGAGCGCGCCCTTCGGCGAGCTGTTGGAGCGCCCGCGTCTGCGCAGCGAGCGCGTCGCGCAGCGCCTTGCGCAGCTCGCGCTCGCGACCGCTGAGCGACGTCGGTGCTCGCTCCGCCTTGTCGGCGGCGCGCTCGAGCGGCGCGTTGAGCACCCCGAGCAGCGGCCGACTCTGCCACAAGCAAACGGCGAAAGCAGCGACCAAGACGACGAGACAGACGATCAGCCGCGAGCGCAGCTCGTCGAGGTGCTCGACGATCGTGAGCTCTTCGTCGTGGTCGACCGGTTTGAGGATGCGTGCCCCGGGTACAACCATCCGCGTAATCGGTTATGTGTCTTGTAGTCGCTTATGGGCCTTCGCTCGGCACTTCGCGCGCTCTTCGGCACTAGCCGTTCGAACCCACAGTTGCCCGTCGAAATCGGTCCAAACGGCGCGGTCGCGCGAGCAGAGCTGTCGGAAGGAGACTTCCGCCTCGAGGTCGTTGGCGAGTCGCGATACCAGGACGTGCTCGAACGCATCGTCGGCGGACGAAGTGAAGACGGTGCCAACTACCCGACAATGGCAATCCTGCTGCCCGAGCCGGAAAATCGGTACGACCCCAATGCAGTGCAAGTATTGATTGCTGGGCTCGTCGTCGGCTACCTCTCGCGCGCCAACGCGAGGGTTATGCATCGCCCCCTCATGCACTTCATGGCTCGACACGATCGAGCGTTCGCGTGTCGCGCTTTGATCAAGGGGGGTTGGGACCGCGGTCCCGACGACCGCGGCCACTTCGGTGTCGAGCTCTGTCTCGAGCCCGCCGACTTGGGAGTGAGTGACGATCAACTGCGCGGTGCGCGAGACCCAGCGTTCCTGGAGTCCGTCATTGAGTTCGAGCCATAGTCGAGCACTAGCTCTCTCTGATTTAGCTAGCCCTCGCCCTCAGCACCCGCGGGAGTGCGCGCGCGCGAACGTCGCTCGCTCGTGCGGCTGCCGAGCTGTTCGGCAGCAGTCAGCTCCTCGCGCAACTCGACCGCCTCTCCCTCATGGGTGTCGGAGCGCAGTGAGTGCCGGAACTCGCGGATACCGCGTCCGAGCGAGCGGCCGACCTCAAGCAGCTTGCGCGGCCCCAACACGAGCAGCGCGATGATCAGCACCACGATCAGTTCCATCGGCCCGATGTTGGGCATACCGAGAACCCCCTGAATCTTTGTGTTCGCAGGTCGCGGACGCGCTCTGTCCGCGTCCACCTGACGTAAGTGCGCGCATCTCGCGCCGTCGGATCACAGCTTGGCACGCCCGCGGCCCGTTCGCGCGATTGATCCGCGCGGGCAGCGCCCGCGTAACCGAGACCAGGCACAGAAGCGATCCCGAGGAGGTAGCAGGTGAGCGATCGACAACTACCGGCGCGCAGCGGGCGAGAAGCTCCGGCCGGCGACAGCGCGCTCGCGGAGCTCGCGCGCGACCCGCTTTCGCGCAAGCGCTTCATGCGCATGGCCGGGCCGGGCGCTGCGGCGGCACTGACCGTGCTGCTCGCCGCCTGTGGGGGCGACAACGAGAGCGAGAGCGGGACCGCTACGAGCGGCAGCGGGGGGAAGGCGTCGCGCGGCGATCTCGACATCCTCAACTACGCGCTGACGCTCGAATACCTCGAGACTGACTTCTACCGCAAGGTCAACGAGGCAGGCTTGTTCTCGGGCAAGACCGCCGACTTGCTGAAGCGCTTCGGCGACGAGGAGGCACAGCACGTCGACGCCCTGCGGCAGACGATCCGCAAGCTCGGCGGCACGCCGGTAGCAGCGCCGCGCACGCGCTTCCCTCTCGACAACGCGAACCAGGTGGCGCGGCTGGCGGCGACGGTCGAGAACCTTGGCGCTAACGCCTACCTCGGTCAGGCGGCTCGCATCAAAAGTAAGGAAGTGCTCGCCGCGGCGCTGTCGATTCACAGCGTCGAGGCGCGGCACGCGGCGGTGCTGAACCGCCTGGTCGGACAGAACGTGTCGCCCGACGGGCCGTTCGCCAAGCCGGCGAGCCGCGCTCAAGTGCTGCGCCAGGTCGAGCAGTTCATCGTCAGCTGAGCGCCATCGGTCACCACCGGAGGAGAGACGAAATGGAACAGGTAAACGCGCGCGCCGTCGCTGCTGTCGAGGTCGGCGGCATGACCCGCGCCTCGCTGCTCTTGAAGGGCACCCTCGCCGCCGCGGCCGCCTACGGCAGTGCGGTGGCCGGGCCGTTCGTCAGCCGTGCGCTGGCGCAGAGCGGGGACGTTGAGATCCTCAACTTCGCGCTCACGCTCGAGTATTTGGAAGCGGACTTCTACCGCCGCGCCCAACAGCTCGGGTTGAGCGGGGAAGCGCTCACCTACGCTCGCCAGTTCGGCGACGCCGAGTCGGCCCACGTCGACGCGCTCACGCGCACGATCCGCCAGCTAGGCGGTCGGCCGGCTCGCAAGCCGCGCTTCCAGTTCCCGATGCGCGATCAGGCGAGCTTCCTCGAGCTGGCGCAGGCGCTCGAGGAGGTCGGCGTCGGCGCCTACAACGGCGCCGCACCGTCGATCCGGTCGCGCGAGATTCTCACCGCCGCCGGAGGCATCGTCCAGGTCGAGGCGCGTCACGCGGCCGCGATCCGGGCGCTGCGCGACCAGAACCCGACACCGAACGGTGCTTTCGACAAGACGTTGACCAAGCAGCAAGCGCTCGACCAAGCAAAACCGTTCATCCGCAGCTGACAGCTGCAAGGACGGGCAGGGCGCTCGCAAACGGCGCGAACGGCAGGGGGCAGGTCGCGCGCCGCACATAAAAGGGGCAGGCTGCCCGCCGCGCTAGCGCGGCGGGCAGCCGCCTTTTCGGCCCCCCACGGGCGCACCGCCGAGGCGGCACGCTCGGCTTTCTTTCGCTCGACCCGGGGCGGTCCGCTCTCAAGCGCCGAACCCCATCACCGGTTCCGGCTCAGTCTCGTCGCCCACAGCGGCAGCTGCGGGCACCTGGCGGCGCCGCGGCAGCAACCAGGCGACGAGGAAAGCGACGACCACCAGCGCCAGCGACCAGCTGAACGCCGAGCCGAAGGCGTCGGCGAGCAGTCCGGCCACGCGCTCGCGCATCTCCGGCGGGATCTGGGCGCCACCCTCGCCACCGAGCCGACCGCCCGCAGCTGCCGGGCCGAGCCGGTCGCGCATGGCGTTGGCGAGCGCCACCGACAAGAGCGCAGTCCCGAACGACGCCGCTACCTGCTGGGTGATATTGAGCTGGGTGCTCGCCCGTGCCACCGAGCGCTTCTGCAGCGTCTGCATCGCCCCGGTGAAGAGCGGCATCATCGACAGTCCCATCCCAAGCCCCATCACGAACAGCGCCCCGCAGACGAGCGCGTAGGGGGTGTCGGCCTCGAGCTGGGTGAAGATCGCGAACGCCGCGAAGACCAACGGGGTGCCCGCAAACACGAGCTTGCGCGTGGCGATCCGGTCGGCTAGCTGACCGGCGAGCGGCATCGTCAGCATCGCCCCCACACCCTGGGGGATCAAAAGCAGACCGGTGTGGAAGGCGTCCTCACCACGAACGGCCTGCAGGTAGAGCGGCACCAGGAAGAAACCGCCAAACACCGCCACCACGAACGCGAACAGCGTTGCCGTCGCAGCACTGAAGGTGCGGTTCTTGTAGAGGCGGAGGTCAACGAGCGGCTCGCTCGCGCGCAGGCCGTGGCGGACGAAGTAGGCGAGCAGCGCCAAGCCGATCGCGAGCGGCACGAGCACCTTGGCGTGGCCGAAGCCGCCCTGGCTGCCGGACTCGACGAGACCGTAGATGACGAGTGCGAGCCCCGGCGAGAGCACGACGAGGCCAGGCACGTCGAGGCGGTGCAGCGGTTGCGGCCGATCGGCGGGCAGGATCGCCAGCGCCATCGCCACACCGACGATGCCCACCGGCACGTTGATTAGGAAGATCCAGTGCCAGGAGGCGTGGTCGACGAGCCAGCCACCGAGGATCGGCCCGACGATCGGGGCGATCAGCATCGGCACGCCGACGATGCTCATAACGCGCCCGAGCCGGTGCGGACCGGCAGCGCGCGTGAGGATCGTCATACCCACCGGCATGATCAGTCCGCCCCCGAGCCCCTGCAGCACGCGGAAGACGATCAGCGACGTGTCCGACCAGGCAAGTCCGCACAGTGCCGAGCCGAGGGCGAAGAGGACGATCGAACCGATGTAGAGGCGCTTGGTGCCGAAGCGCCCGGACGCCCACCCGCCGATCGGGATCACCGTCGCGA
>BEIR01000058.1 GCA_002898855.1 bacterium HR41 | reverse complement strand
GCGGCGGTACGGTTCGCGGCGTGGCTGCGAACGGCACGCGCGAGCTTGTCCTGATCGACGGCAACAGCCTCGCGTACCGTGCCTTTTTCGCCTTGCCCGAGGATCTCGCAACGTCGCGCGGCGAGCCAACCAACGCGATCTTCGGGTTCGCGTCGATGCTCGTGAAGCTCGTCCAGGAGCATGGGTTGCAGCCGACGCTGGTGGTGTGGGACGCCGGCACGTCGGGACGCGCCGAGCTCTACGACGACTACAAAGCGCAGCGCGAGGAAACGCCGGACCTGTTGCAACAGCAGCTGCCGGCGCTGCCCGAGATCGTCGAGGCTTTCGGCTTTCGCAACCTGCGCGTCGACGGTTACGAAGCCGATGACGTGATCGCGACGATCGCGCGGCGGGCGGCTAGCGCCGGTCTCGACGTGCTGGTCGTCACCGGCGACCGCGATCTCTTCCAGATCGTCGACGACCGCATCCGCGTGCTCGCCACCGCGCGTGGCATCACCGATACCAAGCTCTACGACCGCGACGCGGTGGTCGCGCGCTACGGCATTCCGCCCGAGCTGGTTCCCGATTTCGTGGGTCTCAAGGGCGACACTTCCGACAACATTCCGGGCGTCCCAGGTATCGGCGAGAAGACGGCCGCCGAGCTGTTGCAACGTTTCGGCAGCCTCGAAGAAGTGCTCGCGCGCGTCGACGAAGTGTCCGGTACGAAGCGGCGCGAGAAGTTGCGCGCTCACGCCGAAGACGCGCGTGTCTCGAAGCAGCTCGCGACGGTCGTCGACACCGTCCCGGTCGAGCTGGACCCAGCCGCTCTCGCTCCTCCCGAGCCCGACCGCGGTCGCCTGCGCGAGGCGTTCATGCGCTTCGAGCTGCGCGAGCCCCTGAGGCGGCTGGAGGAGGCGCTCGGTCCGCTGGGGGAAGGCGCGGCCGGCGACGCTGCGCAGCACGAGGCCGGCATCGCCGTCGCCACCGAGGCGGTGCCGCTGCCGGAGCTGCGCGAGCGCGCGGGCGCTGTGGACCCCGTTGCCGTCGCAGTCGCTGACGACGACAGCGACAGCGAGCTCGCGGTCGCCGCCTGGACCGGGAACGGACCGGTGGCGGTAGCGACCGCCGAGAGCGCCGACGCGCTGCTTTTCGCGCTCGACGGGGCGAGCGTCGCCGCGCACGACTGGAAGCCGCTTCTGCGGCGGGCTAGCGATCCCCGGCTCGGTCCCCGCCTCGTTCACGACACGCGTATCGCCGCCTGGCTTCTTGACTCGCTGCGCCGCCGCTACGAGCTCGAGGAGCTAGCGCAAGCGGCTGGGATCGCCGTCCGCGTCGACGAAGCGCCGAGGCCCGCCAAGCCCGGCAAAGACAACGAGGAGGATCGCGGTGGCGATGAAGAACGGCGCGCTCGCCGGAACGCCGTCGCCCGCACCGCAGCGCTCACAGCGCTGCTCGCCGAGCACCAGCGCGCCGAACTCGAACGCGCCGGTCTCGCTCAGCTTTTCGCCGACGTCGAGTTGCCGCTCGTCCCGATCATCGCCGCGATGGAGCGGGCGGGAATCAAGCTCGACGTCGCCGAGCTCGAGCGGGTCTCGGAGGGGCTCGCCGAGCGCATCGCCGGACTGGAGCGGGAGATCTGGGACCTCGCCGGCGAACGGTTCACCATCGGTTCGCCCCAGCAGCTCGCGCGCATCCTTTTCGAGAAGCTCGGTCTCAGCCGCAAGCGACGCGGCAAGACGGGCTTTTCGACCGACGCGCGCGTGCTGCAGCAGATCCGCGACGAGCATCCGATTGTGCCGCTGATCGAGAGCTGGCGCGAGCTCACGAAGCTGAAGTCGACGTACATCGACACCCTGCCGTCCTACGTTGGGCCCGACGGTCGCCTCCACACCACCTTCAACCAGACGGGGACGGCGACCGGGCGTTTGTCGAGCACCAACCCCAACCTTCAGAACATCCCGATCAAGAGCGAGCTCGGCAAAGGCATCCGCGCGGCGTTCGTTGCCGAGCCGGGGTGGGTGCTGGTCTCGGCCGACTACTCGCAGGTCGAGCTGCGGCTGCTCGCCCACATCGCCGGGGAAGAGCGGCTCAAGGAGTTCTTCCGTGCCGGCGTCGACGTCCACTCGGCGACCGCAGCCGAGATCCTCGGCACCGATCCCGACAAGGCCGACGCCGCCACCCGTTCGAAAGCCAAGATGGTCAACTACGGCATCGTCTACGGCCTCTCGGCCTTCGGGTTGGCCGATCGCCTGAACATCCCGCGCGAGGAGGCGCAGGAGTTCATCGACCGCTACTTCGAGCGCTTCCCGGCGATCCGCGCGTTCATCGACCGCACGATCGAGCAGGCGCGGCGGGAGGGGCAGGTGCGCACGCTGTTCGGGCGTGTGCGCCGGATTCCCGAGCTCGCCTCGCGCCAGTGGCAGACCCAGCAGCTGGGCGAGAGGCTGGCGGTGAACATGGTGATCCAGGGGACCGCCGCCGACGTGATGAAGGTGGCGATGGTGCGCTGCGATCGGGCGCTGCGCGAAGAGCGCATGCGGGCACGGCTGGTCCTGCAAATCCACGACGAGCTGCTGTTCGAGGCGCCCGAGGCGGAGGCGGATGCGCTCGCCGCGATCGTGCGCCGCGAGATGGTGGCCGCGCTGCCGATCGACCCGCCGCTCGCTGTCGACGTGGGGGTCGGGCGCAACTGGCTGGAGGCGAAGTGACAGGTGCAGGTCGGGGCAATGCGACCCCTGTCTGCCGTGGAACCGGCGTGGGGGAGGAGCGGTGAGCAAACTCGTGGCGGTGGCGGCGACGGTGGTGGCCGGGGGGCTCGTCGGGCTTCAGGCGCCGATCAACTCGGTGCTCGGGCGGCGTGTCGGTGCGCTGGCAGCGGCGTCGGTCTCGTTCGCTATTGGCCTCGTCGCGCTGTGCGCACTGACGCTGCTCGTCGGCGGCGGCTTCGGACGTCTCGGCGCCGTGCGCGCCCTGCCCTGGTACTACCTGATCGGCGGTCTGCTCGGCGCGGTCTACGTCACGTGTGTGCTGATCAGCGTGCGCACCATCGGGGCCGGCGGTGTCGCGGCCGCGACGATCGCCGGCCAGTTGGCGATGTCGGTGTTAGTTGACCGACTGGGCCTGTTCGGCCTCGAGCAGCGACCGCTCGACCTCGCCCGCGTGGCCGGTGTCGCGCTCCTTCTGGCCGGCACCGTACTGGTGGTGCGCAGCTGACTTTCTCCGGCGCGGCGCCGGGGGTGGGGCGAGCAGCGCGAACTCGGGCGGTGCGATGCGCAGGTAGTGGTCGAAAGCCCAGGCGGTGAAACGCTCGCTGCGTTCGAGCGTGCGCAGCAGCCCCCACAGCGCGCGTGGATGGAGGCGCGGCACCAGGCGCTGCGACCGCAGCATCCAGCGGAACTTCCAGGCGTGGCGGGCCGAGAAGTCGTGGTAGCGGCGCAGCGCCTCGTCGCGCGTGCGCATTCCCAGCACCACGGCGCGCAGCTCGCGCCCGCAAGCGATGCCGAAGTACAGCGCGGTGCGGATTCCCTCGGCGGTCAGCGGCAGACAGTGACCGGCCGAGTCGCCGACGAAAAACACGCCGTCTTCGGTGGCGTCCCGCAGCCGGTGGGGAATCCAGTTACCTTGGAAGCGCACCGCCGGTTGGCCGACATCGCCCGCGAGACGCACGGTCGGCTCGCGCACGTGGTAGCGGGGATCGAACGATCCGACGCCGATCCGCAGCTCGTCACGGGCCGGGAAGCTCCAGCCGTAGCCGGCCGGCACGTAGGAGCGATCGATCCACACCTCCATCTCGTCGCCACGCCCCGGCGGGTGCACCTCGAGCCCGCGCGAAAGCGGCGCGTCCGGCGGCTGGTATCCCCGTGCTGCCAGCACCCGGCGCCAGCCGAGCGCGTCGACGATCAGCGGCGCTGTGAGGTCGCCGCGGTCGGTGTGCACGACGTTGCCGGTGCGACCCTTCACCGTCGCCGTCTCGAACTCGGCGTCACAGCCCTGCCAGAGCAGATCGCACAGTTCGCGGTAGTCGAAAGTCGAGAAAGTCCACGGCAGTGCGAGGCGAACGCTGCCGAGCGGGGTGTGGATAACCAGGCGACCGAACGTCTGTCGGTGCGCGCCCATCAGACCGCACGCCTCGAGCCAGCAGGTCGGTATCCCGCAGGCGCTCGTCGCCCGCTCGCCGATCTCGTAGCGGTCGACGACGAGCACGCGCGCACCGGTTCCGGCGAGCTCGCGCGCGACCGCAAGACCGGCGAAGCTAGCGCCGCAGACGAGCACGTCCCACTCGCCGGCGAGCGGCGTGCGTTCGGGTCCGCGCTTCGTCCGTCGCGTGGGCACGGGCGCAGGTTACAGTCGTCGCGCAAGCGACGAAGGCGTCAGTGCCGTGGTTTCCCGGGGAGCAAGTAGCGCCTCGCTGCCGAGGCGTGGCGGGTGCGCGCGGCAGGGCGCGAGGGGGCGCTTCTCCGCTACCCTAGGCGCCCAGTGCCAGCGACAGAGATCGAACCAGCGCCACGCACCGTCGAGGGCTCGGGGGGCCTGCTACTCGAGATCGACGGTCGCATAGTCCCCAACTACGACGCGACCATCGTCCCCTTCGACGAGGGCGACGTGGTCACCGGACACGTCGTTCGCATCGACCAAGACGAGGTCTGGGTCGACATCGGCTACAAGTCCGAGGGCGTCATTCCGCTCAACGAGCTCTCGATCCGCAAGAACGTCGATCCGCACGAGGAGGTGTCGCTCGGCGACGAGATCGAGGCGCTCGTGCTCACCAAGGAAGACCAGGAGGGGCGCCTCGTTCTGTCGAAGAAGCGGGCGCGCTTCGAGAAGGCTTGGCGGCGGATCGAGCAGGCGGCCGCCGCGGGCGAGCCGATCGAAGGTCCGGTGATCGAGGTCGTCAAGGGCGGCCTGATCGTCGACCTTGGTGTGCGTGGCTTCCTGCCCGCGTCGCTTGTCGACATCCGGCGCGTGTCCGATCTCGACAGCTTCCTCGGCCAGACGATTCGCTGCAAGGTCATCGAGCTCAACCGTGCGCGCAACAACGTCGTTCTGTCGCGACGGGCAGTAATTGAGGAAGAGCGGCGTGAGCAGCGTCAGCAGGTGATCGACCGCCTCCAGCCGGGGATGATCGTCGAGGGCACGATCTCGAACATCGTCGACTTCGGCGCCTTCGTCGATCTCGACGGGATCGACGGTCTGATCCACATCTCGGAGCTGTCCTGGGGCCACGTGAACCACCCGTCCGAGGTGCTCAAGGTCGGCGAGCGCGTGCCGGTGAAGGTGCTCGACATCGACCGCGAGCGCCAGCGCATTTCGCTCGGCCTCAAACAGACCCAAGAGGACCCCTGGCAGCGCGTCGTTCGCACCTACAACGTCGGCGACGTGCTCGAGGGCAAGGTCACCAAGGTCGTCAACTTCGGCGCGTTCGTCGAGATTCTCGATGGCGTCGAAGGTCTCGTGCACATCTCCGAGCTCGCCGCCCACCACGTCGACAATGCGCGAGAGGTCGTCGAGCCCGGTCAGGACGTGCGCGTCAAGATCCTCGAGATCGACTCCGACCGGCGGCGCCTGTCGCTGTCGATCAAGCGCGTCGACGAGGAGCTGCGCGGCAGCGAGCAGCGGGAGCGCAAGAGCGAGCGAAAGAGCGGCGGGCGGCCGCGCTCGAGCGGTGCTTTCGCTGGTGCCAACGTCACCGTCGAAGGTGGCGACCTGCGCGCTGCGGTCGAGCGCGCTCAATCGGCGGCGCAGGCCGAGGCGGCTGCCGCTGAGACAGCGGACGAGGATCGGCAAACGGACGACGCTGCTGGCGAAGCTTCCTGACGGCGGGTGGGGGGCGCCCGCCCGCACGCGCCGCCGTCGGAGCCGCCGTTCGTCGGGCTGACCGGCGGGCTCGGTGCCGGCAAGTCGACAGCGCTCGAGCTGCTGCGAGAGCTCGGGGCAGCGACGCTGTCGAGCGACGCTGTCGTGCACGAGCTGCTCGAGCGCGCTGACGTCGCACGTTCTGTCGCCGAGCGCTTCGGCCCCGGCGTGCTGCGCGAAGGTCGCGTCGACCGGGCGGCTCTCGCCGCGCGCGTTTTCCACGACCCTGCCGCACGCCGACAGCTGGAGGAGCTGTTGTGGCCGCTGGTCGGTGAGGAGATCGCCGCTTGGCGAGCGCGCGCACTGGCGGCGGTGCCACCGCCGCGCGCGCTCGTGGTCGAGGTTCCGCTGCTCTTCGAAGCGGGGCTCGACACTGCCTTCGACACCACTGTCGCTATCGTCACCGACGACGCCGTGCGCCGCGCCCGCATCGCCGATCGCGACCAAGTCGCCCTCGCCGAGCGCGAACGCCAGCCGCTGACGCAAGAAGAGAAGGCGGCGCGCGCCGATCACGTGGTACGCAACGACGGCTCGCGGGAGGCGCTGCGCGACGAGTTGTCCGCGCTCCTCGCCAAGATCGCGCCGTGGCCGGCACCTCGCTAGCACGCTCGCGGGCCCAGCTCGCCCGCCGTCGCGCGCGCTCGCTCGAGCGGCGCAAGACACGCCCGCTGGCGGCGCTGGCCGCGCTCGTGCTCGGCGTCGCCGCCGTCGTGGCTGCGCTGGGGCCTTTGCGCCCCTCGCTCGAGCGGGCGCTGTTGCCGCTCGAGTACGCCGCGATCATCCGCGAGCAAGCGCGCGCGAAGGGGCTCGATCCGGCGCTCGTAGCGGCCGTCATCTACGAGGAGTCGAAGTTCCGCGACCGCACCTCGCACGCCGGCGCGCGCGGGCTGATGCAGATCACCCCGCAAACGGCGCTGTTCGTCGCCGAGCGCTCGGGCGGCCAGAGCTTCGTGCTTTCCGACCTCTCGCGACCCGAGATCAACATCGCTTACGGCTGCTGGTACCTGCGCTACCTGCTCGACCGCTACCGCGGCAACGTCACGCTCGCCGTCGCCGCGTACAACGCCGGTCACAGCAACGTCGATCGCTGGGTTGCGCGGGCCGGCGGTGCGGCCGCGTTCGATCCGCGCAGCGACATCCCCTTCCGCGAGACCCGCGAGTACGTCGCTGATGTCGCGCGCCGCCGCGAGCAGTACCGGCGTCTGTACAAGCACGAGCTCGGCCTCTGAAGAGCGCGACACCGCCGCTACCGTTGCGTGCGTGCCACCTTTCCGGGTGAACCCCGCTTACCGCCCTGTCGCCGATCAAGCACGGGCGCGCGACGAGCTCGCCGCCGGTATCGAGGCCGGTGACCGCTACCAAACGCTGCTCGGCGTAACCGGCTCGGGCAAGACGGCGACGATGGCGTTCACGATCGAGCGCGTTCAGCGACCGGCGCTCGTCATCGCGCACAACAAGACGCTCGCCGCCCAGCTCTGCAACGAGTTCCGCGAGTTCTTCCCCGACAACGCGGTCGAATACTTCGTCT
>BEIR01000057.1 GCA_002898855.1 bacterium HR41 | reverse complement strand
GCACGTCTTCCACGGCGACCCCGAGATCGGTGGGCGCTACTCGGTCCTTTCGCCGTTCGGGACGGTGCCGGCGCTGCTCTGCGGCGGCGATCCCGAGCCGGAGCTGCGGGCCGCTGTCGAGCTTGCCGAGAGGCTTGCCGACGAGCCGCGACCGGCCGCCACGCTCGCGGCTGCGCTCGCCGCGGCGGCCGCCGAGGGGTCCTGGCGCCTGCTCGTCGCCGCGGGCGAGAGCGAGCGCCTGCTCGCGCTCTGGCTCGAACAGCTGATCGCCGAATCGAGCGGCAAACAGGGGCGCGGCATCCTCCCGGTCCCGCTCGCTGCCGCCGAAGACGACACTTTGGCGACCCCTTCCGGCGCGCTGCTCGCCCTGCCCGTTCGCGCCGGCGGCGGCGCCCAGGCGATCGAGCCGGTCCCGGGTGTGCCGCTCGCCGCTGTCGGTGGGGCGGCGCTTGGAGGCGCGCTGTATCTGTGGGAGGTGGCGACGGCGGCGGCGTGCGCGCTCGTCGGCGTCAACCCGTTCGACCAACCCAACGTCCAGGAGGCCAAGGACGCCAGCAAACGAGCACTAGCGCGCCGCGAACGTCCTCGCTGTGACGAGGAAGCGGCAGCCGTGCAGCTGATTCGCGCGCTTGCGCCGCCGGCATACCTGGCGATCCAGGCGTACCTCCCCGAGTCGCCCGAGCTCGACGCTGCCGCGAGCGAGCTCTGCCGCACCGTCGTCGAGCGCACCGGCTGCGCGGCGACCTTCGGCTACGGGCCTCGCTACCTGCACTCGACCGGGCAGCTGCACAAAGGGGGACCGCCGGTCGGCGCGTTCTTGCAGCTCGTCGACGGAAGCGACGGCGACGAGCTAGCGATCGCGGAACGCGACCACGGCTTCCGTGCGCTGATCGACGCACAAGCGGCGGGCGATCGCGCCGCGCTCGAGCAGCGCGGGCGCCGCGTCGTCACGGTCGCGGCCGACGGCGACCCCGCGCGCCTGCTGCGCAAGCTCGGCGACGCGCTCGCGACGTAGGTGCCGGAGATGGGCGCGCCCGAGGTCAAGGCGGTCGGTTTCGTCGGGCTTGGGCGCATGGGACGCGGACTCGCCGCACGTCTCGGCGAGCGCGCACCGTCCATCGCCGTGCACGGCTTCGATCCGGATGAACGGGCGCGCACGGAGGCAGCGCGCTCCGGCGTCGCCGTAAGCGACACCGTCGAGGCGCTCGTCGCTGCGCTGCCGCGGCCGCGCGTCGTCTGGTTGATGGTGCCCGCCGGCGAAGCGACCAGCGCCGCACTCGCGAGCGTCGCCGCCGCAACCGATCGGGGCGACGTGATCGTCGAGGGCGGCAACTCCGACTGGCGCGACAGCGTCCGCCGGGGGCGCGAGCTCGAAGCGCGGGGGATCGACTTCGTCGACGTCGGCGTGAGCGGGGGCATCTGGGGCCGAAGCGAAGGGTTCTGCTTGATGGCCGGCGGTTCGCCGACGGCCTTCGCGCGCCTCGAGCCGGTGCTGAGCGCGCTCGCCCCCGACCCGCACCCCGAGTTCGGCGAGGGCTACGCTCACGTCGGCCCTGTCGGCGCCGGACACTTCGTGAAGATGGTGCACAACGGCGTCGAGTACGGGCTGATGCAGGCCTACGCCGAGGGCTTCGCGCTGCTGCGCTCCGCTCCGTTCGGGCTCGATCTGGCGCGCCTCGCCCGGCTGTGGATGCAAGGTTCGGTGGTGCGCTCCTGGCTGCTCGAGCTCGCCGGCCGGGCGCTCGCAAGCGGCCAGGTGGAGGAGCTCGAACCGTGGGTCGAAGACTCGGGCGAAGGGCGGTGGACGGTGGAACAGGCAATCGCTAGCGCCGTACCGGTGCCGACGATCGCCGCCGCGCTGTTCGCGCGCTTCGCCTCCCGCGGGGGCGACGACTTCCAGGCGCGTCTGCTCGCGGCGTTGCGCAACCAGTTCGGCGGGCACGCCGTCCGCCGCGGCGACGGGGGAGCGGAGGGCGGCTAGAGCGTGGCCGTAGTGGAGCGCCGCCGCAACCCGCTGCGCGAGGGGCTAGAGCGGCCAATCGCCGCGGCCACGGCGCTCGTGATCTTCGGAGCGACCGGCGATCTAGCCCGCCGCAAGCTCTTACCGGCTGTCTACAACCTCGGTCACGAGGGGCTGCTGCCGCACGGGTTCCGGCTCGTCGCGGTCGCGCGCAGCGAGCTGAGCGACGACGCCTATCGCCATCTCTTCGCGGAGTCCGTCGAACGCTTCTCGCGCCGCCGACCCGACCAGGCGGTGCTCGAGCGCTTGCTCGATCTGACGAGCTACGAGTCCGGTGCGTTCGGCGACGACGACCTCTACAAGCGCCTCGGCCGGCGACTCGCCAAGCTCGACAGCGACGACGATCTGCGTCACAACCGCGTCTTCTACCTCGCGACCGCCCCGGCGTTTTTCGCACCGCTGGTCGAGGCGCTCGGGCGCCACGGACTTGCGCGCGCGGAAGGCGCCGAGGTGCGGGTGGTGGTCGAGAAGCCGATCGGCCGCAGCCTCGCCGAGGCCGAGGAGCTCAACGCCCGCTTTCACGCCGTCCTCGACGAGCGCCAGATCTTCCGGATCGACCACTATCTGGGCAAGGAGACGGTTCAGAACATCCTCGCGCTGCGTTTCGCGAACGGCATCTTCGAGCCGTTCTGGAACCGCCACTACGTGGAGAACGTGCAGATCACCGTGGCCGAGGATCTCGGCATCGAGGGGCGTGCCGGCTACTACGAGCAGTCGGGAGCGTTGCGCGACCTCGTTCAAAACCACATGTTGCAGCTGCTGGCGCTGATCGCGATGGAGCCGCCGGTGCGCTTCTCGGCCGATCCGGTCCGCGACGAGAAAGCGAAGCTGCTGCGCGCCGTGCGTCCGCCGTCGCCGCAAGAGGTCGGGACGGCGACCGTGCGCGGCCAGTACGCGCGCGGGGTCGTCGAGGGCGAGGAGGTGCCGGGTTACCTGGAGGAGGAGGGGGTCGACCCGCAGTCGCGCACCGAGACGTTCGTCGCGCTGCGGCTCGGTGTCGAGAACTGGCGGTGGGCGGGGGTGCCTTTCTACCTGCGCACCGGCAAGCGGCTGGCGCGCAAGTCGACCGAGATCGCGCTGACGTTGCGGCCCGTACCGCACCTCGCCCTGCACGGCGAGGGCGGAGGCGTGAAACAGAACGAGATCGTGCTGTCGGTGCAGCCTAACGAGGGCGTCTCAATCGCGATCAACGCCAAGATCCCAGGCAGCCGCATGCGCACCCGTCCGGTGAACCTCGAGTTTCTGTACGGGAGCGCCTTTCTCTCGGAGTCGCCGGAGGCGTACGAGCGCCTGATCCTCGACGCGATGCTGGGGGACGCGACGCTCTTCACTCGCGAAGACGAGGTCGCCGCCCAGTGGGCGATCTGCCAGCCGATACTGGACGCCTGGGAGCGCTCGGGCGAGCGGCCGCTCCCGTATGCCGCCGGCTCGGCGGGGCCGGAGGAGGCGGACCGGATCCTTCTGCCCGGGCACGCCTGGCGTCCGTTGTGATGACGGAAGCGGGCGCAGAGCTGGCGACCGAGCGGCCCGCGTTGCACCTCAGCCGTTCGGTGGTGGGTGCCACCGACGCCGATCGGGCTTTGCGCGACCTGTTGCGCGCTGCCCATCAGCGCCACGGGGTCGTCCCGGCGCGCGCGTTGACGTTGATCGTGCCGGTCGCCGCCGAACGATTGGGCACGGTGCGGGAGCGTCTGCGCGCACTCGGCCCCAACCATCCCTCGCGCGTCGTCTTGCTGGTCGCTGGCGGGAACGGGGACGTCGCACAGACGGTCGAGGTCGCCAGCGACGGCGCCTCGGACGCACCGCTCGTGACGCTGCGCGAGCTCGTCCAGCTGCGCGTGCGCAAACGCGACCGGGTCGCGTCCGTGGCTGCGCCGCTTGTGGTCAGCGGCGTTCCGACGGCGGTCTGGCCGGTGGGCGTCGACGACGAATGGCTGGCCGCCCTGGCCGGCCTCTGCGAGGCGGTGCTGATCGACTCGGCCGGACACGCGTCGCTCTCGCACGCGCTCGAACGCGCCTGGCGCCTGTCGCTGGCCGCGCACGTCGTCGATCTCGAGTGGTTGCGCTCCGAGCCTTGGCGTCTACGTGTCGCCGAGCTTTTCGATCCGCCGGGGCGGCGCGCAGAGCTGTGGCGGATCGAGCAGGTGCGGGTCCGCCACGCCCCCGGTTCGCGGGCTTCGGCGTTGCTGTTCGCGGGGTGGCTCGCGTCGCGGCTCGGCTGGGACCTGCGCGAGGGGGCTGGCGAAGGTGGCGCATCCGCCGCGGCCGACGGCAGCGCGCCCACGCTGGACGAGCGCTGCTTGGCCGATGGCTGCGCTGCGCGGCAGCAACGCGAGCGCGACGCGCGGACACGCCCGCTCGTCGGGCGCGACGTGCGCCTCATCACGGAAGAGGTCGGAACGCTTGGGGTGCCGGGTCTGGCAGGCGTAGCGGTGCAAAGCGCAGGTAGCGAGATCGCGCTCGAGCGCGGCAGGGGCGGCCTTGTTTGTCGCTTGCGCAGCGGCGGCGGCGAGCGCGTCTCCGTCGCCGTCGGGGCGTCGCGCGGCGAGCGCGGGATCCTCGCCGAGGCGCTCCGCGAAGCGCTCTTGCGGGACCCGACTTACCGTCCAGCGCTGCAGGCGGCGGTTTGTCTCGCCGAGGTGGCGGAGGTCGCTGGCGGCCCGGGGTCTGCTGGCGGCTCGGCGGAAGCTGGCGGTCAGTAACGCATGGCGAGAACGGGAAGAGCGCCGGGATGGGGTCGATCCGGGTCGAGCGGGTAGGCGACGCGGTGGGGCGCTGTGCCGAGCTCCTCGTCGCCGCTCTCGGCGGCGGCAAGCGCCTGGTGGTGACGGGGGGTCGCGGCGCGGGGCAGGTTTACGAGCGGCTCGCGGCGCGAAGGGCCGATCTCGCTGACAGCGAGCTCTGGTTGTCCGACGAACGCTGCGTTCCCGCCGGTGACGCGCGCTCGAACGGCGAGCTCGTCGAGCGACAGCTGGTCGCGCCGCTACCGCCTGCGCTGCGCCCCCGCCTGCGCGCGCCCCGTCTCGATCGCCCGCCTGCCGCGGCAGCAGCGATCTACGAGCGTGAGCTAGCGATCGCGGGCGGCAGCGCGCACGCCTCGCCGCGCTTCGACGTCGCGTTTCTGAGCGTCGGCCGCGACGGGCACGTCGCGTCCCTTTTTCCCGACCGAGCCGCGCTCGGCGAGCGCGACCGCTGGGCCGTTGCCGTCGACGAACCGGGTCTCGAGCCGTTCGTGCCCCGCGTGACGCTCACGCTCCCCGTGCTAGCCCATTGCGCCCGTCTTGTCCTGCTCGCTCTCGGGGAGGAGAAGCGGCCTGCGCTCGCTGCGCTCGAGCGGTCGCTGTCCGGCGCCACTGGTGGCCGTCCCGGCAGCGCCACGGTCTACGCCCAGCCAGCGGCGATGCTCGCCAGCGAGTGCGCCGAGCAAGGGGGCGAGGTCGTGGTGGTAACCGACATCGCGAGCGGAGGCGGGACGCAGGGGTGAGCGGGCCACGCGACATCGTGGCGTCCGCTCGCGGCCGAACGGTGCCGATCGCCGAATACGCGTTCCTCTCCGACTGCGAAACCGGTGCCCTTGTAGCTCCCGACGGCTCCGTCGAATGGCTCTGTCTGCCGCGCCTCGACTCGCCGAGCGTGTTCGGGTCGATTCTTGACCCGGACGCAGGGTTCTTCCGGCTCGGTCCGGCCGACGTCACGGTGCCCGTCGATCGCCGCTACCTGCCCGGCACGATGGTGCTCGAAACGAGCTGGGGAACCGGCAGCGGATGGCTTGTGGTGCGCGACGCGCTGCTCGTCAGCCGCTGGAGCGCCGAGAGGCCGCTCGAGGGTGAATGGCGGCGAGCACCCGCCGACGTTTCGGCGCGGCGCGTGCTGTTGCGAACCCTGCACTGCGTGCACGGCGAGGTCGAGGTCGAGCTTGCCTGCGAGCCGCGCTTCGACTACGGGCGCAAGGCGGCGCGGTGGCGGTTCGGGCCGGGTGGCTACCACGAGCTCGCCGCCGATCCCTCGGATGGCGGGTCTGGTCCGCGCCTGCGGCTGGCCAGCGACCTGCGGGTCGGCGTCGAACACGCTCGGGCGAGCGCTCGCAGCACATTGCGTGCAGGGGAGCGGCGGTTCGTCGCTCTGGCCTGGGACAGTTGGCTTCCGCGCAGCTACGACGACGCCTACCGCGCGCTCGTCGAGACCACCCACTTCTGGCAGGAATGGCTCGACCGCGGCCGCTTCCCGGACCATCCGTGGCGTGCGGTGCTGCAGCGCTCGGCGCTGACCTTGCGCGCACTCGCCTACCAGCCGACGGGTGCGCTTGCCGCCGCGGCTACGACGTCGCTGCCTGCGACGATCGGCGGTTCGCGCAACTGGGACTACCGCTACTGCTGGATGCGCGACGCATCGTTCGCACTGTGGGCGTTGCACAGCCTCGGCTTCGACGGCGAGGCTGACGACTTCTTCTACTTCCTCGGCGACGTCCTCGAGCACGGTGATGTCCAGGTGCTGTACGGGTTGGGAGGAGAGCGCGAGCTGCCGGAGCGCGAGCTCCCGCACCTGCGCGGCTACGGCGGCTCGCGGCCGGTACGGATCGGCAACGGCGCCTACCGCCAGCGCCAAAACGACGTGTGGGGAGCGCTCGTCGACGCCGTTTACCTGCATGTGCGGGGGCGCGAGCACCTCCCGCCAGACGTGTGGTCGCGGCTCGTGACGGTGGTCGAGGCGGCCCTCGCGGGCTGGCGGGAACCGGATCGCGGTATCTGGGAGGTGCGCGGCCCCGAGCGGCACTTCGTGTCTTCGAAAGTGATGTGTTGGGTCGCCGCCGAGCGCGGTGTGCGTCTGGCAACGTTCCGGGGCGACAGTGCGCGTGCCCGCCGCTGGCACGAGGCTGCGCAGACGATCCGTGCCGAGGTCCTTCGCCACGGCGTGAGCGAGCGCGGCGTTTTCACGCAAGCGTTCGGCAGCGAGGAACTCGACGCTTCCCTGCTGCTCATTCCGCTGGTGCGCTTCCTTCCCGCCGACGACGAGCGCGTGCGCAGAACGATCGCCGCGATCGAGAGCGAACTCTCAGACGGCGGCTTCGTGCGCAGGTACGACCCGCAGCGCGTCGACGACGGGATTGGCGAGCCAGAGGGCGCGTTCACCGTCTGCTCGTTCTGGCTCGTCTCGGCGCTAACGGAAGCGGGGGAGACCGACCGTGCCGGCGAGCTGTGCGAGCGCCTGCTCGCGCACGCCGGTCCGCTCGGCCTCTACGCAGAAGAGATCGACCCGCGGTCCGGTCGCCATCTCGGCAACTATCCGCAGGCGCTGACGCACCTCGCGTTGATCAACGCCGTGCTGCACGTGGCGCGCGCCGACCTCGGCCTCGACGCTACCAGCCTTCCCTTCGGCCGCCCCTG
>BEIR01000056.1 GCA_002898855.1 bacterium HR41 | reverse complement strand
CCGCCGCCCGGCCCCGCAGAGCCGTCCGCAAGCGCGTGACCTTCCGCCCGGGCTGCGCCAGCGGCACTCGCTGCGCGCCCGCCGTCGCCCGTCGCTTGAGCAGTCGCATCGCCTCGCGCTAGCGCAGGGGCCGCTGTGCCCGTGCGCGGGCCGGCGGCCGCCTGTCCCGTGCGCGCACTCTGGTCGCCGCTGGCGGGCTGGTGCGCGGTAGCGCCCTTGGCCTCGGGCTCGGCCTCGGCGACTGCACTGACCGACGGCTCGCGCCCCGCTTCCTGGGCCACCGCGGTTTCGGCGGCGGCCGGTACCGCGCTCAAGACCGCTCGTCCGGTCCCGTCCACCGGCGCGCCGGCCACCACCGTGTCGGCCACAGCCGCAGCTCCGATCGTCTGCGCTCCCGATAGCCCCTTCCCGCTGCCGACGGTCGCAGGGTCGCCGACGAGCCCATCCGCCGAATCGAACGTCGGCGCCGCGAGGGCGAGCTCCGCGGCCTGCACGGGTGTGCCAGCTGCGGTCGGGGTCGGGCCGGCCGGGGTGGGGACGGCGGTCGCGCAGGATGGATCTGGCTGCGCGCAGGCGTTGGCACCTGAGGGGTCCCCGACGCCCTTCGCATCTAGCGCCTGTCCCGCCGAACCGCCTCTCGGTGGGGCTGCGGTGTCGTCCGGCACGCTCGCTGGTGCTCCGGGGGCGACGAATTCGTCCGCCGCGACCCGCGCCTCCGTACCGGGCGTCGCAGCTCGCGCATGGGTGGCGGCACCGCCGCTCGCGGGGGCACGTTCGTCTTGCGGTCTCGCGGCTGCGGCACCCCCGTCCGTCGCGACCCCGGCGCGCTCGCGGCCCGTAGCTTCCTCGGTCAGGCCCCCCGCGGTGGCGGTCCAGGCCCTCAGCAGCAGCTCGAAGCCACCGCCGGGATCGGGCGGCGGCGTCCCGCGCGGCGAGCGGATGCGCGCCAGCGTTTCGGGCACTCCCGCTCGCTGCGCACAGTCGATGCGGTTTGGCGCCGTCATCGTGCGCTCCCTCCGCGCGCGAATTCGCTTGCGTAGGCAAGAACCCGCTGGACGTAAGCCTGCGTCTCCGGGTAGGGCGGCACCCCGCCGTAGCGGCGCACGGCCGCGGGGCCGGCGTTGTAGGCCGCCAGCGCGAGGCGGTAGTCGCCGCCGAACGCATCGAGTTGTTGGCGCAGGTATTTGGCGCCACCCTCGATCGCCTGCGCCGGGTCGTAGGGGTTCGTGACACCGAGCGAGCGCGCGGTTGCGGGCATCAGCTGCGTGAGACCGGCAGCCCCCGCGGCACTCGTCGCACGAGCGTTGAAGCCCGACTCGGCGCGGATCAAGCCACGCAGAACGTTGCGGTCGATGCCGTAGCGGGCTGCTGCGCGGTCGATCAGATCGGCGTAGGGAACGTCTGCGTCCGAGCCCGCCCGCGTAGCTTCAGAAGCTAGGTCGGAGCGAGCGAGCGCCGACGTCAGCTTCGCGCCGAAATCGCCCGCTCCGGCCGTGCCGTGGGCAGCGAGGCGCGCGGCGAGAGCGTGCAACTGCGCGACGCGCTCGACTGTCGCGACGTAGCTCACGCTGCCTCCCCCACACGCCGCAGCAAGCCAAGCTCGTCAAGCACAGCCGCCTCGCGTCGCGCCTCGCTCGCTGCGTGCTCGGCGAGCTTGCGTTCGCGCAGCCGCTCGAGTGCCTTGCGTTCCTGCAGCGCACGCGCCGCGTCAGCCCGCCGCCGCTCCTCTTCGGCGCGCGCGTCGGCTACGCGGCGCTCGAGCTCCGCCGCAGCAAGCCGCGTCCGTTCGAGCCACGCGTCGAGCGCGACGAGCTCGCCTGCCGCCGCTGGCGCTCCGGAGCCGGCGCTCGCGCGCGCCGCGCGCGCTCGCGCCACGCGCTCGCGCGCAGCGCGCAGCTGCGCTTCGCCGCGTGCCCGGTGGCGAATGCTCTCCGCTAGCCGTTCGCGCGCCTCGCGCTCGGCGTGTTCGCGCACGCGCTGGACGCGCTCGAGACGGAATTTGAAGCCCTTGCCTTTCAGCACGGCGCCCCTTTAGTCGGCTCCACCGGTGCTGGGCTCAGCGGCGTTGGACGGCCGTTCGACGATCGCATCGATGCGCAGCGCCCACTCGCCCTCCACCACTACGAGCGCGCCACGCGCCACAGGCCGGTCCTCGACGTACGCCGTCACCGGCGCCTCGACGGGATCGTCGAGATCGATCACCGCCCCCGGCTCGAGACCCGCCGCGTCGGCGGCCGGCATCCGTATCCTACCGAGCTCGACAGCGAAACGCACCGGCACGTCGTGCAGGGCCGCAGGGTCGAGGCGCTCGCCACCGTCGTGCGCTGTCGTGCTCCGCTCGCTCACGTTGGCGCCGCCCATCGCCCGGTCACCTGCACCGCCTTGCGCCCGCCGTCGCGACCGGGACGGCCTACGTAAGTGGGAACGTCGCCGACGCAGACGACCACACCCTCCTCGACCTTCCTCCGCAGCGGGACGATGTCGCCGGGTGCGAGCGCCAGCACTTCGCCGAGCGTCAGCTCGAGCGCGCCGACCTCGACCCGCACCTCGACGTCGACACGGCGCAGGGATGCCTCGAGCGCGGCTGCGGTCGCGGGATCGGCGGGCACACCGTCGCGAGCGTGGTACTCCAGCCTCTCGAGCAGCGGGAACATCGAGCTGTACGGCAGCGCCAGCACTATCTGCCCGCGTAGCTGTCCGGCGCTGACCTCGAGCGGCAGGGCGAGCGTTACCTCGCCGGGAGAGACGATCTGGGGCGCGAGGCGGGTGGTCGTCGTCGCACCCGGGCGCAAGCGCACGCCCGCCAGGTCAAGCCAGGTCGTGGACAGGTTGTCGACGACCCCGGCGATCGCCCGGCGTGCGACGGCGAGCTCGAGATCGGTGGGGTCGGACGGTGCCGCCTCGCGTACCGCGGCCCCGGTTCCGCCGAGGAGCCGTTCGACGACGAAGAGCGCGAGACGCAGGTCGAACAGCAGCGCGAACTGTGTCGCGACCGGCTCGACATCGATCGTGGTCACGAGCGCCGGCGTCTGCGACTCGAGCACGAGCTCGCTGTAGGGCAACTGGTCGACCTCGCTCAGCGCCACCTCGACGGTCGTGCGCAGCTCCGTCGACAAGCGCGTCGCGAGCGAGCGGCAGACGGTCTCGTGCGCGTGCTCGAGCCGCCGCACGTGCTCGCGCGTGAACTTCGTCGGGCGACGAAAGTCGACACCCTGCACCTCGACGGCGGCACTGTCGCTAGCTGGCGCTTGGGCGGAGGTCGCCATCACCCCCGGTAATCGCCAGCTGCGGGCGCGGGTTCAGCGCCGGTCTCGCCAGTCTCGGCCGTCACGGGCTGTTCCACGGCGTGATCTCGAGCGGCGGGATCGCACTCTGACCGGTGAGGTCGCGTGCCGCTGCGGGCTGTTCGCTCGCCGCTGCCGCCGCGGCGCCCGCTTCGGCGCCGGCCGCAGCGCCAGCTAGGTACTCCTCGGCAGCGTGCGCTATCGCGACCACCCCGGCGTCGGCGTCGCTCAAGGTCGATGGCTCGTCGAGCCGCTGGCGCAGGAAGCCGTCGATGCGTTCGCGCAGCGCGAGCGCGGCGTCGACGCGCCGGTCGCTGCCGCTCTGGTAGGCGCCGATCGCGATCAGGTCCTCTTTGTCGCGAAGCGCGGCGAGCAGCGAGCGCAGCGTGCGCCCAGCCGCCAGCACCTCGTCGTCGAGCAGCTCCGACTCGAGCCGGGAGACGCTCTGGAGCACGTCGATCGCTGGATAGTGGCCGGCGTGGGCCAACGACCGCGACAGCACGACGTGACCGTCGAGGATCGAACGCACCGTGTCGGCGATCGGCTCGTTCATGTCGTCGCCCTCGACGAGCACCGTGTAGAGACCCGTGATCG
This sequence comes from bacterium HR41, assembly GCA_002898855.1. Classification (GTDB taxonomy): domain Bacteria; phylum Actinomycetota; class Thermoleophilia; order Solirubrobacterales; family Thermoleophilaceae; genus Thermoleophilum. The sequence goes on along the minus strand of BEIR01000056.1, from coordinate 3,535 downwards.
TCCCGGCGGCGCTGGTGCCCGACCGCTCGAGGAGGCGCGGCAGCAGCGCGAACACCGACGGCGTGTAGCCACGCGTCGCCGGCGGTTCGCCCACCGCCAGCCCGACCTCGCGCTGAGCCATCGCGAACCGTGTCACCGAGTCCATCATCAACAGCACGTCGCCCCCGCGATCGCGGAACCATTCGGCGATCGCGGTGGCGGTGAGCGCGGCGCGGATGCGCAGCAGCGCCGGCTGGTCCGAGGTCGCCACGACGACGACACTGTGAGCGAGCGCGCCGGCGAGGTCGCGCTCGATGAACTCGCGCACCTCGCGGCCACGCTCGCCGACCAGGCAGATCACGTTCACGTCGGCCGAGGTGGCGCGCGCGATCATCCCGAGCAGCGACGACTTACCCACTCCCGAGCCGGCGAAGATGCCGAGGCGTTGGCCACGGCCGCAGGGGACGAGGGCGTCGAGTGCCCGCACCCCGAGCGTCACTCGCGCGTCGATACGCCGCCGTTCGAGCGCCGCGGGCGGTTCGCGATCGGCCGCTACGCGGGCGACACATTCGACGGCCGGACCGCCGTCGATCGGCCGTCCGAGCGCATCGAGCACGCGGCCGAGGAGTGCCTCCCCCACCGGCACGCGCAGCGCTGCTCCTGTCGCCTCGACCGGGGTTCCAGGACGCACACCGACCAGCTTTCCGAGCGGCATCAGGAGCGTTCGCCCGTCGCGGAAGCCCACCACCTCGGCGGGCACGGGCGCCTCCTGCCTGCCCCGGTCGATCTTGCAGACCTCGCCCACCGACGCCTCGAGCCCGGTGACCTCGACGATCAGACCGATCAGGTCGCTCACCCGCCCGCGCCGGCGATACAGATCGGCGTCGCGGACGAGCGCGAACGCCGCATCGAGCAGGTGTCCGCCGCATTCGCTCACCGACCCTGCCGGTCGTCACCGGCGAGCAGCTCGCGCACGCGTTCGAGCTTGCTCTCGACGGTGGCGTCGATCTCGCCGTCGCTCGTGCGCACGATCGCCCCGCCCCGCCCGACCCCACTGTCGGCCTGCACCTCGAGCTGCTCGATGCCACCGATGCGCGCGGCGATAGCGTCGGCCTGAGCACGAACCGTGGCAAGGTCGTCGGGGTTGATCACGACCGTCACTCGCGACCGCTCGGCCAGGCGTTGAAGCGCTCCTGCCACCACGTCGAGAATCCGTCGCGGCTCCGCTGTGACAGTCCCGGCTACGACCTTTTCGGCGATACGCAGCGCCGGCTCGACGGCGCGCGGCTCTAGCGCCTGAGCGGCGCGGTCGCGGGCACGAGCTAGTTCTGCGGTGGCGGCAGCGAGCGCTGCGGCGGCCTGCTCGATCCGTGCCCGCAGCTCGGCCTCCGCGTCGGCGCGGCCAGCCGCGTATCCCTCGGCGTAACCATCCGCGTGCGCCTGTTCGACGAGAACCCGTTCACGCTCGCCGCGGTCGACGGCGGCACGCGTCGCGGCCGAGCTCAAACGGTCGAACGTGAACGGTTCAGGCGACGAGGTCATCCTCGCCCCGACCGATCGTGATCACGCCCGCTTCCTCGAGCTTGCGCACCACGGCCACGATGCGCGCTTGCGCCTCTTCGACAGCGGAGCGGCGCTGCGGCGGCTGCAGCTCCATCTCCTCGCGCAGCAGCTCCTGCGCACGCTGCGAGAGGTTGCTCATGATCTTCTCCTTGACGTCGTCGCTGGCCCCGCGCAGCGCGAGCGGCAGATCGGACTGGTCGACCTCTTTGAGCACGAGCTGGATGCTTCGATCGTCGAGCTTGACGATGTCTTCGAACACGAACAGCAGGTCGCGCACTTGCTGAGCGAGATCGGGATCGTCCTCGCCGAGCTTCTCGAGCACGTTGCGCTCGGTGGTGCGATCGGCGTTGTTGAGGATCTCGGCGAGCGACTTGACCCCGCCCGACTCCTCGTAGCTGCTGGCGATCACCCCCGAGAGTTTCATCCGCATCACGCTTTCGATCTCGCGCACGACCTCGGGGCTTGTGTCGCTCATCTCGGCGATACGCCGAGCGACCTCGACCTGCAGTTGCGCGTCAAGCTTTGCCAGCACCTTCGCGGCGAGAGCGGTGTCGACGTTCGCCAGAACGACCGCGATCGTCTGGGGGCGTTCGCTCTGCAGAAAAGCGGCGATCTGCTCGGGGGGCGTGCGCCGCAAGAACTCGAACTGGGGGCGCTGGCCCGCGCCCATCATGCGGTTCAGGACCTCTTGCGCTCGTTCCGTACCGAGCGTGCGCTCGAGCACCGCCCGCGCGAAGTCGACGCCCCCCTCGACAACGAAGCGTTCTGCTGCCGCGTTTTCCTCGACTTCCCGCCAGATCCCCTCGACGACCTCGGGCGGCAGCGACCGCAGGCGGCTGATCTCAAGCGTGAGCTGCTCGACCTCGTCGTCGCTCAGGTGGCTCATAATCTGAGCTGCGCGCTCGGGACCGAGGCTCGCCAAGAACGCCGCTGCCTTGCGGATCCCGCGCAACCCCGGTGCCGCGCCGCACGAGCTGCCGCGGTCGCGCGCGGACGGTTCGGGCACGGGGGGAGGTGGGCCGGCAGCAGTGGGATCACCGGCCAGACCATCACCGGGCTCAGCGGTGGCGATTGCGATGCTCTCGTCGGCTTCCACCATCAGGGCGTGCGGATGTCACGTGTTCGCCTCGAGGAGGCGCTCGGCACGCTGCGTCCCCTGCCTGGCGAGCGCCCAACCGGTCAGCTTTCGCGCATCCATGCCCGTACCTGCTGAGCGAGACGGTCGGGTTGCTCTTCCGCCAACCGTTCGACGGTCGACGCCGGTGCGGGTTCGCGGGCGCCTTCGCCGGGAGCGGCTGTCGGCGCTGCGACGGGGACCAGCCCGGTCGGCTGCTCTTCGGGACGCATCCCCTCGAGCTCGCTGAGCCGGCGCGGCGCGCTGATCTCGCGCAGCCACACCGGCTCGGCGATCGGCTCCTGTTCACGCCGCTTCAACTGGCGCGTCACGAACCACAGGAAGGCCAGTCCGGCGAGCGCGAGCGCAACCCACTTGAGGTAGCCGAGTAAACCGCTCACCGGTGAGGGCGAGCCGGTTTGTGGGGGCGCGAACCGCACCCGGCTGACCGTCAGCTGGTCGCCGCGGGCACGATCGATCCCCGCCGCTGCTGCTACAGCCTGCTGCAGGGCGCGTACAGAAGCGGGCGGCACCGACGTGTCGAGCAGTAGCGCCACGCTCTGCCGTTTGACGGTTCCCGGCGCAACGCGCCGGCGCTCGACCGTTTTGCTGACCCCGAAGTCCGTCTGCTCGTTGCGTCGCCGGTAGTTCGACCCGGCGCCCGCCCCGGCCGGCTGCTGTGTGAACGTCGGGATGTTGCCGGCCGTTCCCGCCACGCCGCCGGCACCGCCGGCACCTTGCAGCTGCTCCTCCTCGACGGTGCGCCGCAAGGGTGTACCCCGCCGCGCGTAGGTGAGCTTCTCCTGCGTGGTGCGGTCGACGTCGAGGTCGGAGCTCACCTGAACCTGCCCCTTGCCCGGCCCGATCGTGCGTGCGAGG
>BEIR01000055.1 GCA_002898855.1 bacterium HR41 | reverse complement strand
CGTCGTAATCGAGCAGGCGAGCACGGTCGGCAGTGGAGCGCCCGATGCCGGCACTGGCGACGGCCGCGATCGCTGCCACCGTCGCGATCGCTCCGGCCGCTGCGGCAGCGGCCGCGTAGGGCGCGTAGCGGCGCTCGCGCGCGAGCTGTTCGGAGCTGTCGGTGCGCGCCTCGCTCAAGCCAGTCTCGTGCGGCTGCGCGGCCGCCTTGGCCGCAGCGGCGTCACTTTCGGGTCGTCTTGGGGCTGCGGCGGGTAGTACTCGACGTCTTCGGGCTCCGACAGCCGCGAGACCTTGTCGCCGACCCACAGCAGCGCGTCGAGGAACGGCGCTGCCAGACGCAGCAGCTGCTCGAAGCGCTGGCGGCGTCGGCGCTGTTCGGGCGTCAGATACACGGCTCGCGACGCACAGGCTACAGCGCGCTGTGTGCAGTGGCGAGCGTCCCCTAGGATCGGTTCCATGGCGAGCGAGGATCCGTTCGGACTGTTCGGCGACCCCGAGGAGCTGCGGCGGCGCATGGCCGAGTTCGCCGAACAGCTGCAAGGTGCCCAACGGGTCGCTTGGGCTGACAACGCAATCCGGCTCGCTGTCGAGATGACGGTCGCGGCCGTCCAGCGCCTCAACGTTCAGGGCACCCCGGAACAGCAGACGGAGCAGTTAGCCGCTGCTATCCGTCGCTTGTTCCCGGAAGCGGTGATCCTCGTGCGCGAAGCGCGCGAAGGGTTCGGGACCTGAAACCGCCCACTGTCGCTGCTCGGCTCGAACGTCGCGTCGGCGCGGTTCACCACCGACACATCGGGCTCGGCCGCAGCTTGCAACGTTCGGACATCCGCCGATGTCCTGCGGAGAACGGGGGCGAATCGCGCACTGCCGAACCCTTTCCGGGGTAAACGGGAAAAAAGCGGACCGCACGGCCAGCAACTTCGCCGTGGGCGGTCAGTGTCTCAACTCGAGAAGATGCCGTCTCGACCCTTCGACCCACACAATCCTCCCGCCGCGATTTCGCATACGATTGCTGATACGCGATCTTCGCGAGGGATCAACCCCGCCTGAGGGAGGACTTGACTGCATGCCTTTCTGGACCTGCGATGCGTGCGGGGAGCGCATCTACAGCGCAACGGCGAGACCGCGCCGCCCGGAATGCCCCGCTTGCCGCCACCCGCTACCCGTGGAACCAAGCGACGCGCCGCCTCCGCGCGACGCAAGTGACGGAGCCGGCGGCGGCGATACCGGCGAGGATGCCACTAGCTCGCCCACCGAGGAGCGGCGCCATTGGTCGGAGCGGAACTACCGCGACGGGAGCGCCGCCGGAGAGGCTGGCGAGCGCGTCCCGAGCCGCGAGCGAGAGCAGCGGGCGCAGCGACGCCAGCTTGGCGATAGCGATCACAGGGGTGAGCTGAGCGGCTGACCGACCCACGAGCTTCGACCCGGCTAGCGGTTCTCGCCGGTTGACGGACCCGTACCGTGCGGGGGGTCGGCCGGAGCGGACGGCCGAGCGACGCTGCCCGCCGCCGCGCGATCGGCACGTCCCCGTTCGACGACGTCGCGAAAGCTGCGGAAGCCGAAAACGCGCACGATCGCGACGAGCCCGAGCAGGAACGTGAGGGCGGCGATCGCGAGCTGCTGACCGACCGAGTAGGCGGCCACCTCCGCTCCGGAGGCGGTGCCTGCGAACACCGTTACGAGCAGCGCCTGCTGGACCCCCGCCCCCTGCGGGGTGAACGGCACCACTGCTGCGACAGCGTTGACGCCGAGAACGAGCAGAACGTTGCGAACCGAGCCACCGATACCGAACGCCTCGAGTAAAAACCAGAAGGCGGCGCAGCGAAACAGCCACCCTGCGGCTTGCCACGCATAGACGCGACTCAAGAAGGCGCGGCGGTCGCGCAGGATCGAAAGACCGCGCATGACGTCGCCCCAGAAGTGCGCCACACGGCTCGACAGCACCGCGATGGCGGCGAGCGCTGCGACGGCTACGAGCGTGATCAAAAGCAGCGCGGCTTGCGGGTGCGCCGCGAGCCACGAGAGATCGAAGGCATCGAGCCGGGCGAACTCGGGCGGGTGCGGAAAAACACCTTGGCTGAAGGCGAAGAGCAGCACCATCCCGCCCACGGTCACGTCGAACACCGCCTCGACGAGGAAGCTCGCCGCGACCGTCGGGTAGCTCGCGCCCGGGACCGCGACCTTGGTCAGGAACAGACGCACGATGTCGCCGCCGCGCGCGGGGAAAACAGCGTTGAAGCCGTAGCCCGCGAAGTACGCCCCCCAAACATCGCGATAGCGCACCTGAGCGCGGGGGTACGCATAAGTGAGCACGTTGTACGACGCCCGCGCGCGCAGACTGAGGTAGACGGTGAAGGCCACCAGAGCTATCGCGAGGGCGCCAAGGTCGACGCTCGCCAGGCGCCCGAAAAACTGATCGAGCGCGTCGAAGAAGCGCTGGAACGATTCCCCTACGGCGACGACCGCCACGTCGCGCCGGTGCTCAACCGGCCCCCAGGTGCTCGAGCAGCAGGCGGTCGTGGTCGGCCGGGCGCACCCGCCGGAAAACGCGCTCGATGCGCCCGTCAGGAGCGATCACGAACGTGGAGCGCTCGACGCCGTGCACGGTCCGTCCGTACATCCGCTTCTCGACCCAAACCCCGTACGCCTCGGCGGCCACGTGGTCGGGGTCGGCGAGTAGCGTGAAGGGCAGCGAGTGTTTCGCCGCGAAACTCGCCAAGCGCTTGGGCGTGTCGGGAGAGACGCCCAACACTTCCACACCGAGCTGCCGGTAGCGGTCGTAGTGGTCGCGGATCCCGCACGCCTGGGTGGTACAGCCGGGCGTGTGGGCGCGCGGGTAGAAGTAGAGGACGACCCGCTTGCCGCGAAAGTCCGACAGGCGCACCGGACGGTCGTTCTGGTCGCGGAGCTCGAAGTCGGGCGCGGGATCGCCAGCAGCGGGCGCTCTGCCGGCGTCGCCGGCGGGCCCCGTTGCTTGTTCCTTGCGCTGGCTCACGGTCGGACCGCGAAGGATACGGTGCGGGAGCTTCGCGATCGCACGCCGACGACCCCGCGCCCAGACCTGGGGGCGAACAGCGGGCTACCATCGCCGCCGTGCGCTTCTCGATCTCGGCAGACGAACGGACGGGAATCGCCGAGCTCCTCGAAGGGGAGCTGCGCGCGCGCGGCCACGAAGTGGTCGTGCACGGCGCGCTGAACGAGCGCGAGCGTCCGGACTGGGCGTTCGCAAGCGAGCGCGTCGCGCGGGACGTGGCGGAAGGCCGCGCCGATCAGGGCATTGTGTGCTGCTGGACCGGCACGGGAGCTTCGATCGCCGCGAACAAGGTGCCGGGTATCCGTGCCGCCCTCTGCTGGGACGCGGAAACGGCGCGCGGGGCGCGCAAGTGGAACGACGCCAACGTGCTCGCCCTGTCGCTGCGCACTACGAGCGAGGCGACGCTGCGCGAAATCCTCGACGCCTGGCTCGCCACCGCGCCGAGCGACGACCCGACGGACCGCGAGAACATCGATCACCTCGAGGCGATCGAACGCGACGGACGCGCACCCAATGCAGCGATTTGAGCATGTCCGGTCGAGGCCGGCTCGCCCGCTGCCGGGACCGACGTGCGAGGTGCGGCGCTCCGGCCCCTCGTCTATCCGCCTAGCGGACCGTGAAGCGTTTGCTCTTGAAGGTGCGCCGGTTGCCCGCGAAGTCCTGGACGACGATCGTCGCCCGGTAGCGCCCCGCCCGCAAACGGGCGAACTTGAAGCGCGCGCGCCGCGACGACACCGTGGCGATCACCGAGCGTGTGCTGCGGCCGCTCAAGGCAACCTTCACGCGCGCGCTCTCGGACACGTTGAAGGCGACGACGGCCTGACGGCGACCGCCGCTGACGGCAAGCCGCGTGATGTTCGGCGCCCTGCGGTCGGCGGTGACATCGCCGACCACAACCCGCGCGCGCATCGTCCGCGGGTGCACTTCGCAGATGTAGCGGTAAACGCCAGGTTTCGTGAAAGTACGACGGAAGACGCCGCTGGTGAGGATGCGCGAGCGGAAGCGCTCTGGAGCAAGCTCCTCGCTAGCGACGTTGTGCGGACTGCTGCCGCTCCACCGCCACTCGACGGTGTCGCCGGGATCGACGCGCAGCTCGACGGGCCGGAAGTAATCGTCGCCGACCGTGACGGTGTGCGTGACCGCGGCGACGCTACGAGCGCCACCGAAGACGCTTACGCCGACCGCGAGGCCGAAAGCCGCTACGAGCGCCGCCGCGCCTACCCGCCGATACCGCGACCCGAAGTTGCGATAGCTCTCGAAAGTGGGGGACATGACCGCAGGGTACATCGCGGCCCGCGCGGGAGGACGCACTTGCATGTGCTGCCGGCACCCGCCGGCCGACGTCGCGCGGCTGGCGCGCAGCCCGATGCGCTACGGGCGTGCCGGCAGGGGCGGACGATCGCACACCGAATCGCGACTTGGCAGCGGCACACGCTCGTCGTAACGTTGCCGCAGCTGCACCGACTCCGGATCCCCCGCGTGGGACCTGGTTCCCGGACGTCGCCGCCGCCGCGTCGGCGCGGTGCGACGAAGCGCACTACCGAAGGAGGAGACGATGGCCGCAAAGGGCACGAGCACGAAATCGAAAGGGCGCAGTGCGAGCACGACGCGCGGCAAATCGAGCGCGGGCAAAAGCGGCGACGGGTCGCTGGAGCGCCTACAAGAGTCGATCGAGGCTGCCCAGAACGCTCTGCGCGACCTGCGGCGCGAGGTCACAAAGGGCACGCGCGATCTACTCAAAGATCTCGACACCGCCTTGCGCCACGCGCGCAAGAACCTGCGCAGCGCCCAGAACCGCGTGATCAAGGATCTGCAAGCGCTGCAGCAGGCAGCGACGGGTGCGACCAAGCGGTCGAATACGAAGGCCGCCGCCAGCACCAGCGCTAGCGCCAGCAAGAACACGCGCGCGCGTGCTGCCGCCGCGAGCAGCAAGAGCGGCGCGCGCAACACCGCCAAGAAGAGCGCAACAGGGACCACGGCGAGGAGCCGCGCGACGGGTGCACGTAGCGCACGCGCAAGCGCGAGCACACGGTCGACAAGCGCGCGCGCAACGACCCGTCGCACACGAGCCAGCGGCGGCACGAAGAGCGACAGCGAGACGTCAGGCAGCTCGACAAGCTCGTAGCGTCGTTTGCCCCACGGGGGGCGCCGAGCCGACACGCTCGTCGGCTGCGGCATGCCCGGCGACGGCTGGCGCACCGCCCCTTCCGACATTCGCGGCGCTCGCCGTCGTGTCGCCTCCGTTTAGGATTGCTGGCCCGCGATGGCGCTGCGCAACGTCGTGCAAACGAGGGAGGAGGCGGCGGCGCTCGACGTGCCACCGCTCGTCGTGCTCGAGCCGCTCGCCGAGTTCCTCGACGAGCACGGTCTCGGCAGCGGCGAGCTCTCGGCGCAGCCGATCGGCGAGGGGCACTCGAACGTCACCTACCTGCTCGAACGCCGCGGCGAGCGATTCGTTCTCAGGCGACCGCCCAGGCCGCCGCTGCCGCCCAGCGCCCACGACGTGCTGCGCGAGGCACGGCTCCTCACCGCGCTCGAGCCCACACCGGTGCGTGTGCCGCGTGTGCTCGCCGTCTGCAGCGACGAGTCGCTCCTCGGCGTGCCGTTCTACGTCATGGAGTACATCGAGGGCACGGTCGTGACGAGCCAACTGCCGCCGCCACTGGACGTTCCGGAAGAGCGGAGCCGCCTCGGCGAGCAGTTGATCGACGCTTTGGTCGAGATCCACTCGGTCGACTGGCGCGCGGTCGGCCTCGACACGTTCGCCAAGCACAGCGGTTATCTAGAGCGCCAGCTGCGCCGCTTCACGGCCTTGTGGGAGCACAACAAGACGCGTGAGCTGCCGGTCGTCGCCGAAGTGGGTCGCTGGCTCGCCGAGAACATGCCGACAACGCCGCGCACGACGATCGTGCACGGCGACTACCGGCTCGGCAACGTGATGGTCGCCAACGACGCGCCGGCACGGATCGTGGCGATCTTCGACTGGGAGATGTCGACGCTCGGTGATCCGCTCGCCGACCTCGGCTACCTCACCGTCACTTGGTCGCAACCGGGCGACCCCGAAACGATGTTCAGCTCGCTGTCGGCGATCACTCGCCGCGAAGGCTTCCCGACGCGCGACGAACTGATCGCTCGCTACGCCGAGCGCACCGGTTTCGACGTCACGAACCTGCGCTGGTACCAAGCCCTGGCGTTGTGGAAGGCCGCCGTCTTCATGGAAGGCAACTACAAGCGACTGCTTGCCGGCACCACCGACGACGAGTTTCTGCGCATGTTCGATCGTGGAGTACCGGAGCTCGCCGAAGCTGCGCTGGCGCTGACCGAAGAGGGCTAGCCGCGTGCCCGCTAGCGGCGACAACCCGCCCGCGCGCGAGCGCCCCCGGGCGCTGCTCGTCGACTTCGGAGGCGTGCTGACTACCAACGTCTTTGCTGCCTTTCGCGAGTTCTGCGAGCGCGAGGGACTGAACCCCGAAACCGTCAAGCGCACGTTCCGCGAGCGCCCGGAAGCGCTCGCGCTTCTGCGCCGCCTGGAGGTGGGCGAACTCGACGAAGACGAGTTCGCACGTGCGTTCGGGCCGCTCATCGGCGTGCGCGACACCGCCGGTCTCGTCGACCGCCTGTTTGCCGGTCTGCGTCCCGACGAAGCGATGATCGCGGCGGTGCGCAGCGCACGCTCCCAAGGGGTGCGCACGGGTTTGATCTCGAACTCGTGGGGGCGCGGCCGCTACGACCGCGAACTGTTGCCTCAGCTTTTCGACGCGATCGTGATCTCGGGCGAAGTCGGCTTGCACAAACCGCAACCCGAGATCTACGAGCTCGCCGCAGAACGCGCCGGGGTTCCTTGTTCGGCGTGCGTTTTCGTCGACGATCTGCGCGAGAACTGCGCTGGCGCCGAGGCGGTGGGGATGACAGCGATTCTCCACCGCGGCGCCGACACCACCGTTCCCGAGCTCGAGCGGTTGTTCGGTGTTCCACTCACTTCCCCGCGCTGACGAGCGCCACACCGGCGAGCGCCGCGCCGACACCGAGCGCCTGAACGCGTGCGAGCCGCTCGCCGAGGAATACCCTCGCGAGCACCACCACGACAACCGGATACAGCGAGCCGAGCGCAGCGCCCAAGCTCAAGAGTCCGAGTCGCGACGCGAACGCGAACAGCAGGTTCGCGCTGGTGTCGAGAACCCCGACCACCACCAGGGGCAGCAAGCCTGTGCCGCTCGGCAGCGGCGGTCGCACAATCGCCGCCACAAAAGCGAGCACGATCACGCCCGTGAAGCGGTTTCCGACAAGCGTCCATTCGGCCGACGCTGCCGCAGCTTGGTCGACGAACACGAAGAACATCCCGAAGCCGACCGCCGCCGCGAGGGCGTAGGGAACGCCGC
>BEIR01000054.1 GCA_002898855.1 bacterium HR41 | reverse complement strand
CCGACGCGCGCGGCGAGCGCCGGGTTGGCGGCAGCGATGGCGCGTTCGTGCGCCGAGCCGAGGTTGTGCACTAGCTCGTCGCGCACGGTGGCGGGGAGCCCGCTGCCGGCGAGGAGCTCGGCGAGGCGGTTGCGCGCCAGGTGCTGGAAGAGGGCACCTAGCGCCGCGACACCGAACGTGCCGCCGACCATGCGGCTCATCGAGAGGATCCCGGAGGCGACGCCCGCCTTGTCGACGGCGACCGAGTTCATCGCCGCGGTCGACATCGGCGACATCGTCAGCGCGATCCCGACACCCATGAGCATGAAAGACGGGAGCAGCTCGCCGTAGGTGGTGTCGACGTCGATGCGGGTGAGCAACAGCATCGCTACCGCGACGAGCGACAGACCGCTGGCGATCAACACGCGAGGGCCGATGCGGTCGGCAAGACGGCCGGCGATCGGCGCCACGAGCACGATCATCAGCGTCGAGGGGAGGAAGCGCACGCCCGCTTCGACCGCGGTATAGCCAAGGATGTTCTGCATATAGAGGGCGAGGAAGAAGAACATCGCCAGCATCGCGAACGACACGACGAACGCCACCGTGTTGGCTCCGAAGAAGGTGCGCGAGCGGAAGAAGCGGAAGTCGACCATCGGCTCGGCGACGCGCCGTTCGATCGCCGCGAACGCGACGAGCCCGACCGCGGCTGCGACGAGCAAGGCGACGATGCGCGCCGACCCCCAGCCCCAGGAGTTTCCTTCGACCAGTGCCAGCACGAGGGCGGTGAGACCGAGCGAGAGCGTGGCGATGCCCGGGTAGTCGATGTGGTGGCGGGTGCTTTCGTCGCGCGACTCCGGCGCCGCGAACAGGGTCACTGCGACGGCGCCGACGGCGACGGGCAGGTTGAGGAAGAAGATCGCCCGCCACGAGACGTACTCGGTGAGCGCGCCGCCGACCACCGGTCCGATCGCCAGTGCTAGCGCGGACACGCCCGCCCACGTGCCGATCGCGCGACCGCGCTCGTGGGGCGGGAAAACGCTCGAGATGATCGACAGCGTGCCGGGCATCATCAGAGCGGCGCCGACGCCCTGAACCGCCCGCCCGGCGACGAGCGCGGCTTGCGTGGGGGCGAGACCGATCGCCGCGCTCGACAGCGCGAAGATCACGACGCCGGCTAGGAAGACGCGGCGGCGGCCGAGAATGTCACCCAAACGACCCCCCGTCACGAGCAGCACGGCGAACGTCAGCGTGTACGCATTGACGGTCCACTCGAGCCCGGCGAGCGAGGCGCGCAGGTCGGACTGGATCGACGGCAGCGCCACGTTGACGACCGTGTTGTCGAGCATCACCATGAACAGCGCGAAGCACATCGCGCCGAGCGTCCACCAGCGGCGGTTGCCGTCGTGCAGCTTCGGTAGGCGAACTCTCACTTGCCGTCTCCTTTTTCAGTCGCTAACAGGCCGAGGGCGTCGAGCGCGGCCGCGAGCGCCGCGCGCTGCTCGCCGGTCAAGCTGCGCGCGTAGCGCTCGAGCGCGGCGCGACGGATCCCGCAGAAATCGTTCCAGGCGTCGCGCCCCCGGGGGGTAAGCGTCACCCGTCGCGCGCGCCCGTCGTGAAGGTCGCGCTCGCGCCCTACGAGTCCGCGCCGCACAAGTCCGTCGGCGGCGCGGCTCGCGGCGGCGGCCGACAGCCCGAGCCGCTTGGCGATGTCGCTGACGGCGGGCGGCTCGGGCGAGTTGGCGAGCAGGCCGAGCAGCTTGATCTGGGTGAGTGCGAGGTCGTGGCGATCGGTGTGGGCGAGTAGCTCGGCTTGACCTTCGTGCAAGAGGCGCGAGAGGAGGGCGCCGAGCCCGCGCGCGAGGGAACGCGGATCGACGGCGGCCCGGTCGCGACCTCGCGCCGGCGCGATCGCGACCGCGCCGGTCTTGCGACCGCCGTGCCGGGCTGTCGGATTTGCTTGCACGCACGCAAGTATCGCAGCAAGAGGCGGGACTCCGACCAGCGGGCCGGAGTCGTGCTGGCGCGGGCGCGACTAGGGGAGAAGCAGCTCGTCGGACGAGTCGCGGCGCGGCGCGCCGACCGCGAGCCGCGCGGTCGATCCGCCCCGTGCCCCCGGCGAGGCGATCACGAGGTAGTCGCCGCGGGAGAGGGTGGCAACGAGGCTAGCGGCGTCGCCGGGCGCGATCTTGTCGGAGCGCACGCGGTCGCGCTCGCCCTCGATCGTGATCGTTTGCGACACGCCCGTTTGGTTCGAGACGAGCAGCTCCACCTCGCCCGCGCCGACGCGATCGGGCGAGATCGCCAGCCCGTCGCGCGTGATCGCCGCGGTCAGCGACACGGGCGGGGCCGGGCGCGGTTTGCCGGCCCAGCGCTCGGACCCGCAGCCGACGAGCGCGACGCAAGCGACCGCTGCGGCCGCGATCTTGACGCTCCTCGCTCGCACCGGCACCACTCCTTGCCGAAACCCTAACCCAAGCGTTCGTCGCCAGTGCGCGGTAGGGAAGCCTCCAGTCGCCTCGCTGCGCGCCGACCGCAATCGCCCCGCTCCGCGCCGACCGACCACGCCGGCTCGCTATCCGAGCCACACCGAGCGACGCGCGTTCACCATCGCGTCGAGCTCGCGCTGGATGCGCGAACGGACGTCCTCGGCCAGGTGCTGCACGAACGCCGCGTCGTCGGCGTCGCTGCGGTCGTAGCGCGCCATGTCGATCGGCTCGAGAAAACGGATCCGGAACTTCGCCGGCAGGTACATGAGGCCCGCCGCAAGGCCGAAGTGGGGGAAGGCGTGGTTGATCGGAAAGTAGATCAGGCCCGTGAGGCGCTGGAGCAGCGGTACGTGCGCGAAGATCGGCATCGCCTCTTCAGCGCCGACGACCGCGACCGGCACGATCGGCACGCCGGCGAGGATCGCCGTGCGAACGAACCCGCCGCGACCGAAACGGCGCAGCCGGTAGCGCTGCCAGAAGACCTTGCGGGTTCCTTTCTGGCCCTCGGGGAAGACGATCACGAGGCGCTGCTCGTCGCGCAGCAAGCGCTGTGCGTTGGCCGGGTGGGCGGCGACCAGGCCGAGCTTGTTGGCGAGCATGCCGACGAGCGGATAGCCCTTGAACCAGTGCTCTCCGAGCATGTAGAGCGGCCGCGGGTTCGGGTGCTCGTGGCGGATCGCCTGCATCACCATCGGCGCGTCAGGGGGCAGGGCACCGGAGTGGTTGGCGACGAGCAGCGCGCCGCCCTCGGACGGGACGTTGTCTATCCCCTCGACGTCGACCCGGAACCAGTAGCGGTAATAGAAGTCGAGCAGCGGCATGAAAGCGTCGAGAACGCGCTGCGAGCGGCCCCAATCGTCGACCTGCCGCTCGGGCTCGGGCCGTGGCAGAAGCCGCCGCAGCTCGCGCAGGTCGGGCTCGGGCGCGGCACGCAGCGGACCTCCCGGCTCCTGAACGGGTAGCTCGAGCGCGTCGGCATGGACGTCGAAGGCCGGTTGCGCCGGTCGCAGGCGCTCCGAGCCCGCCTCGAGCGTGAGGTGTGCGCTTCCCAACAGCGGGCCGTCGGCGCGCAGACCGCGCACGCGTGTGCCGCTGCGCCGCCGCTTTACCTCTGCGCCTCCCCTCGCCATCGAGGCGATGCTAATCGCCCTCGCGCGCGCCGGCGACCCCTGCCGACGATGCGCCGGCGGCGTCGCCGCGGAACGGCAGCGCCACGACCTCCGCGTGCACCTGGGGCCGCTCGTCGGCCTGCGCTTTGTCGCTCGTAGGAGCGCCGGCCGACCGTCGACCGGACCCCTCCTCGTCGGTGGCTGGCGGGGGCAGAACGGCTACCCGCTCGTGGGGCTCCACCTCGCGCCGCACGAGCGCCAGGGCGATAGTCCCGAAGCGCGGCGAGCGCACGCAGGTGCCGACCTTCCCGACCTCGCGCCCCTCGCGCACGAGCGTGGCCCCAGGAGCGGCCTCGCCGCTCAGCCGCAAACCGCGCAGCAGTCGATTGGGTCGCCCCCGGTAGTGGAGGCGGGCGACCGGTTCCTGACCGACGTAACAGCCCTTGGTGAACGAGACGGCGCGCTCGACCACGCCGGCCTCGGCGGGCATCACAGTGCTGCCCAGTTCGATGCCGAGTCGTGCCCGTCCGTGCTCGACGCGCAAACACTCGAGAAGCGCCCGGCTCCCGTTCCGGAGCTCGTCGCCCGGGGCCACGGCAGCTTGGCCCGCAGGCACGAGAAGGTCGATCCCCAGGTACGTTCGCAGCGCGAAACCGCCGTCGGCGGCGCTGACCGCGTGCTCGCGTGCAGCCGGCGGGGTGGCGACGAAGCGGTCGCTGTGCGGACCGACCAGTGCGATCAGCTGGAAGCGCTCGCCGAGATCGCGAAAGCGTGCGCGCAAGCCGACCGCGGCCGTGGTCAGCATGTGGGCGAGCACCGGGCGCGCGAACGACTCCGACTCGACGAGGTAGAGCGGCGCGCCGTCGCGATCGTCCAAGCGCACGATGCGCATGTCGGCGCGGACGCGTGCTTTGTGGGTGAGGAGCAGCGCGTAGCAGCCCGTGCCCGGCGCCAGCGCGGCGACGTCGTTCGTCACCTGTCCTTGCAGGAGCTCGGCGGCATCGGGACCGGTGACCTCGAACAGCGCGCGCGCGCCCAGCTCGACGCGCACCGCCGAGCGTTCGGCGCGCTCGTACTCCTCGACCGACGGTGCAAACACGTCGCAAGGGTAGATGTCGTACTCGGCAAAACGAAAAGTTTGGCACGGCTAAACTGCTCGTCCATGTACCGAACCGGCGGTGAAGGCCGCCCGCGACCACTGAACGGCGCCCAGCGCGAAGCCAAGATCGGCGGCACCACATCGCTGCTCGAGCCGAGCCCGCTCGAGCGCCTGCGCGCGCGCGGCCGCATCCGGCAAACGGTTGCGTTGCTCGGCCCCGCGTTCGTCGCCGCCGTGGCCTACGTCGACCCCGGGAACTTCGCGACGAACATCAGCGCCGGCGCCGGCTACGGCTTCCTGCTGCTGTGGGTGATCGTCGCCGCCAACCTGATGGCGATGCTCGTGCAGTATCTCTCGGCGAAGGTCGGGATCGCCACGGGCCGCAACCTTCCCGAGCTATGTCGCGAGCACCTGCCGCGACCGGTCGTCTGGTTTTTGTGGATCCAAGCCGAACTCGTGGCGATGGCCACCGACCTCGCCGAGTTCATTGGCGGTGTGCTGGCGCTCCACCTGCTGTTCGGGATGCCGTTGTTTCCCGCTGCGCTCGTCACAGCGGCGGTGGCGTTCGTGATCCTCGCCCTACAGACGCGCGGCTACCGCCGGTTCGAGCTAGCGATCGCGAGCCTCCTCGGCATCGTGCTGGTCGGTTTCCTCTACGAGATGTTCGCCAGCGGACCGAGCACGAGCGCGGTAGCCGACGGGCTCGTCCCCAGCTTCGAAGATGCCGAGAGCGTGTTGCTCGCGACCGGGATCCTCGGCGCGACCGTGATGCCGCACGTCATCTACCTGCACTCGGCGCTAACGCAGGACCGCGTGCCCGCACGCGACGAGCATGAGGTGCGTGAGCTGTTGCGGTTCGAGCGCATCGACGTCGTGATCGCAATGTCGCTTGCGGGTGCCGCCAACGCCGCGATGCTGATCGTTGCAGCGACGCTCTTCCACGGGCAGCTCGACGTTGGGACGATCGAAGAGGCGCACGCCGGCTTCGGGACTCTCCTCGGGGGCGGGGCGGCGCTGGCTTTCGCGGTGGCGTTGATGGCATCGGGCTTCTCGAGCTCCAGTGTCGGTACCTACGCCGGTCAGGTGGTCATGCAAGGGTTCCTGCGCCGCTCGCTGCCGCTCACGCTGCGTAGGCTCGTGACGATGGTGCCGCCGCTCGCCGTGATCGGCGCCGGTTTCGATCCCACGCGCGCGCTCGTGATAAGCCAGGTGGTGCTGTCGTTCGGGATCCCGTTCGCGCTCGTCCCGCTCGTCTTTTTCACCGCTCGGCGGCGGGTCATGGGCCGTTTCGCCAACGCTCCCCTGACGACAGCGGCGGCAGCAGCGATCGCGCTGCTCGTAAGCGCGCTCAACATCTTCCTGCTCGCGCGAACGCTGGGCGTCGCTTGATGCCGTCGCTACCGGGCGGTGCCGGCGCCGAGCCTGGCCATCGCCGCGGCCACCGTCCGGAGCGGACCCCGCCGCCCGGCGAGAGCGTACCCTTAGCCCGCGATGAGCCTCGTCGAGCAGTTCGAACGGATCGTCACGGCGCTGCCCGATGACTGGAGCTACCTCGAGCTCGACCTCGAGTTGCGCCGCCCGCAACAGTTCGTGGAGGCGGCGACGCTCCTCACCCAGGTCAACGCTATCCCCGACACTCGCGACGGCCTGCGCTTCACGATCCGCGTCGCGCACCGCTTCGGCCACGCCGCTGCCGTGCCCGCTGTGCGCGCCACGCTGCGCCTGCTCGACGAGCAGGGGATCGACGCCGCCCTGGCCCTCCGCGACGTGCGCGCAGGTCGCGCCGAGGTGGTGCCGATGTGGGGCCGTCCGGAGTCCGTGCGGCGCGAGTTCCAGCGCCTGCGGATGCAGTGACCGCGCTGCGGATCGCGGTCGCCTGCGACGACCTGCTGTTCGCGTCGCGGCTGCTCAGCTCGCTCGCCGCGGCTGGCAACGACGCCGAGCTGGTGCCGGTCGTGCAGGTCGGTAGCCTGCTCGCCGAACCCGCCGAGCGGGAAACCGCGAACCCTTTCGATGTCGTGATCGTCGACCTCGAAGCACTCGCCAGCGGTGCGCTGTCGTCGCCGTGCCGCGTCGACGTCCCCGCCGTCGGCTTTTATCCGCACGTGCGCTTCGACCTTCGCGCTCTCGGCGAGCGTCTCGGCTTCGCTGTCGTCGTTCCTCGCTCGCGCCTGGTCCGCGACGTCGTCGCGCTGGCCGTGCGAGCGGTGGAGCGAGCGGGCGTAACGCGGACGAGAACGCGCGCGGGAGAAGGAGTCGTCAGGGAGGAGCAGTGAGCGAGCAGCGGATAGCCGTGGTGACGGGCGCTTCCAGCGGGATTGGCGAGGCGACTGCCCGCCGGCTCTCGAAGGACGGGTGGCACGTAGTGCTCGTCGCGCGACGGCGTGAGCGGCTCGAGCGGCTTGCCGCGGAGCTCGGCTCGGCCACAGCGGTCGCTGTCGATCTCACCGACCCCGCGGCGCCCGCAGCGGTCGCCGAGCGGTGCCGCGAGCTCGGCGCCCTCCACCTGCTCGTCAACAACGCGGGTGCCTCTTGGCCGGCCGCCTTCGGCGACCCCGAGCGCGGCGGGGCCGCCAACGTCGAGCGCACGCTGGCGTTGAACTTCCTCGCCGTGGTGCGTCTCACCGAAGCGCTGTTGCCGCTGCTGCGCACGTCGGCACCGAGCGCGATCGTCAACGTCAGCTCCGTCGCGGGTCGCATCGCCCTGGCCCGCCAAGGGGCGTACGCGGCGTCGAAACACGCGCTGATCGGGTGGAGCGACGCCCTGCGCGCGGAGGAGCGGCGC
>BEIR01000053.1 GCA_002898855.1 bacterium HR41 | reverse complement strand
GCCCACGGCGCTGACCACCGGCATCTCCGCGCGCGTGCGGCGATACTGCCGGCTGTGAGCGAGCGCCCCACAGCGCCTGCACTCCCTAGCGGCCTCCGCTATCCGGTGGTGATGGGCATCGTCAACGTGACGCCCGACTCGTTCTCGGACGGCGGTCTCTTCAGCGATCCGGACGCAGCGGCCAGGCACGCGCGCGAGCTGGTCGCCGCCGGCGCGCAGATCGTCGACATCGGCGGCGAGTCGACGCGGCCCGGTGCCCATCCGGTGTCCGCGGACGAGGAACTGCGCCGCGTGGAACCTGTGCTCGAACGGCTCGGCGGCGAGGAGCTGGGGGCGTGGATCTCGATCGACACCACCAAAGCTGCGGTCGCGGCGCGTGCCATCGAGCTCGGCGCGACGATCGTCAACGACATCTCCGCGCTGCGTTTCGACCCCGAGCTGGCCGACCTTGTCGCCGAGCACCGCTGCTACTGCGTGCTGATGCACATGCGCGGGGAGCCGCGAACGATGCAGATCGACCCCCGCTACGACGATGTCGTGAGCGACGTGAAAGCGTTCCTCGTCGAGCGCATCGAGTTCGCGCGCGCCCGCGGTATCGCCGAAGAGCGGATCTGGATCGATCCCGGCATCGGCTTCGGCAAAACCGTCGAGCACAACCTCGAACTGATCGCCCGTCTCGACGAGTTCCTCGACCTCGGTCGACCGATCCTGATCGGTACGTCGCGCAAGAGCTTCATCGGGCGCATCTGCGATCGTCCGGAGCGCGAACGTGTCGCTGGCACCGTCGCCAGCAACGTGCTCGCGCTCGAGCGTGGCGCCAGCGTGTTCCGTGTTCACGACGTGCGCGAACACGTCGACGCGCTGCGGCTGGCCGTTGCTACGTTGCGGCGAATCGACCCTGGGAGGTTCAGTGAGCTGGGAGCGTGAGCCGTTCGGACAGGACCCCGACGGCGAGGACGAGGAGTTTGAGTTCGACGACGAGGAGGAGGGCGGGGTCGAGCCCGCCGTGACCGTCGAGGTCACCGGTCTCTCGCTGTACACCAGGCACGGCGTGACCGATGCCGAGCGCGAGCTCGGCCAGCGTCTGATCTTCGACGTCTCCTTCGAGCTCGACCACTGCGACGCCACGCTCACCGACCGCATCGAGGACACCGTCGACTACGCCGAGGTTTGCGAGCAGGTGGCGCTGGCGGCGCAAGAGCGCTCGTACAAGACGCTCGAGCGGCTCTGTTCGGCGATCGCCGACCGCCTCGTCGACCGCTTCGGGGCGACGAGCGTGCGCGTCAAGGCGACCAAGCCCGAGCCGCCGATACCGCTGCCCGTCGAGGGCGTGTCGGTGGAGGTGTGGAAGGAGGTCTAGCGCCAGGCGTGTCGGCGGAGCGCGTCTATCTGGGGCTGGGGTCGAACGAAGGCGACCGGCTGGCGATGCTGCGTGCCGCGGTCACGCTGCTGCGGGAGCGTGGCGTCGCGATCGAGGCGTGCTCGTCGGTGTACGAGACCGAGCCTCAAGGCGAGGTGCGTGACCAGCGCGACTTCCTGAACGCTTGCGTGCGCGCCCGCTTCCTGGGCGCGCCAAGCGAGCTGCTTGCCGTCTGTAAGAGCGTCGAGCGCGCGCTCGGCCGGCAGCCCGGCGGGGTACGGCACGGGCCGCGCCCGATCGATGTCGATCTGCTGCTCTTCGGCGGCCGCATCGAACGCAGCGAGCGCCTGGTGCTGCCGCATCCCGAGGTGACACGGCGCCGCTTCGTACTCGAACCCCTGCTCGAGCTCGATCCGGACCTCGCTCTGCCGGGCAGCGGCGAGCCGCTAGCCGCCTTTCTGCCCACCGTCGCCGGGCAGCGCGTGGAACGGGTGGGGCCGCTCGTGTTCGCGGCGTGAATGGCGCGCGCCGACGAGTCGTCGCCGTTCCGCACGCCGCCGTCGCGGCGGCCAAACGTGCCGCCGCACGCGCCGCCGCGACACGGGCGGGACGCGCGGTTGTCGTGTTCCAAGAGCGTCAGCTGCCCGACGCGGCAGCGGCGCTCACCTACTACGCCATGCTTGCCCTCGTGCCGGGACTTTTGGTCGTGGTGAGCGCCCTCTCGCTGGTCGGCGAAGCCACTGCCGAGCAGCTTGTGGCGCGCGTGCGCGAGCTCGCCCCCGGTCCCGCCGCCGACCTGCTCGATCGAACGCTCGGCGACCTGCGCTCGGCACCGGTCGGCGCGGGGATCACAGCGGCGGTAGCCGTCGGCGCGGCGGTCTGGTCGGCCTCGAGCTACGTCGAAGCGTTCCGGCGCGCCGCGACGCGCGCCGCCGGCCTCGCCGACGGTGGCGAGCCGGTTTTGCGCGCCGCGGTGGCGCGCCTGCTGCGAACGCTGGTGCTGGCGCTTTTGCTGGCCCTAGCTGCCCTGCTCGTCGCCCTGACCGGCGACGTGGCCCGCGCTCTCGGGCGGCTTCTCGGTGCGTCCGACGCCGTGTTGACCGCGTGGTCGTTCGCGCGCTGGGCTTTGCTCGCAGCAGTGACAGTGGCAACCGTCACCTACCTCTACGGCACGGCCGGGGTGCTCGGCGGCTCGTTGCTGCGCCCCAGTCGCGGCGCTCTCGTCGCGGTCGCCGTGTGGCTTGCGGCGTCGGTGGCTTTCAGCCTGTACGTGAGCGGGCCCGCCTCCTACGGGCGCACCTACGGAGCGCTTGCCGGCATCGTGGTGTTTCTCGTCTGGCTGTGGCTCAGCAACGTCGCTTTGCTGTTCGGCGTGGCCTACGAAGCTACCGGCGGCACCCTACGGGCAGCGCGGCAGCGACCGACCGCCGGCGCGTAACCGCCGCTCGCCGGCGGTGGTACCGAAAGACGCGGGCGAGGGAACGCGGCGCCAGCCCTCCGTTATTTTGCCCGCGATCGCCGCTAGCGGTCACCGGTGCCCGAGCGCCCGGTGACCGACTCCGACAAGCCATGACGAGCCAGGTCAAGACAGCTGTTCTCTTCCCCGGTCAAGGCAGCCAGACGCCCGAGATGCGCGAGCTCGTCGCGCGTGTGCGCCCCGATCTGCTCGAGCTTGCCTGCGACGCGGTGGGCGGCGACCCCTTCGAACGTGTCGAGGAGAGCACCGCGTACGCACAGCCGGCGATCTTCTGTGCGGCTCTCGCCGGATGGGAGCTGGTGCGCAGCCGCGAGTTTCCGGTCGCGCTAGCCGGACACTCGCTGGGCGAGCTGGCGGCCCTGGTCGCGGCCGGAGCGATCGGCGAATCCGACGGTGTCCGGCTCGCCGCCGAGCGCGGTCGTCTGATGGCGGACGCGCGCAGCGGCGCGATGCTCGCGGTGCGCGCGAGCTACGAGGAGGCGGGCGAGCTCGTCGCGGGCACCGAAGCTGTCCTCGCCAACCACAACGCTCCGCGCCAGGTGGTGATCGCCGGGCCCGAAGCGGCGATCGCAACAGTCGAAGAGTGGTGTCGAGAGCGCGCGATCGGTACGCGGCGGCTAGCAGTGAGCGGGGCCTTCCACTCGCCGCTTATGGCCGAGGCCAGCGAGCGTTTCGCCGCCGTGCTCGCCGAGGTCGAGGTGCGCGAGCCGGGCGTTCCGGTGATCTGCGGCGCCACCGCTGCCCCCTTCAGCGACGTGCGCCGCGAGCTCGCCGAGGCGATCGTGCGGCCGGTGCGGTTCGTCGACGTTGTGGCGGAACTGCGCCGGCGCGGCGTCGAGAGGTTCGTCGAGGTCGGACCGGGTCGCGTGCTGCAGGGGCTCGTCCGCCGTATCGACGCGTCCGTCGAAACCGTCGGGCCACCGGTCGCGGAGGGTGTCGGTGGGTAGGTTCGGGGCCGTTCGCGCCTCCGTCGCAGCGCCCGTACGCGTCGCCCGTCGCCGCGCGCTGTTCGCGCGCGTCGGCGGTCAACTGCGCTCGCTCGGCGAGCCAGAGCAGCGACCGTTGCGCTCGCTGGCGAGCGCCCGGATCGCCGGCATCGGCTGCGCGGTGCCCGAGCGCGTGCTGTCGTCGGCGGCGGTGGCCGAACGGCTCGGCGTCGACGAGCGTTGGATCGTCACGCGGACTGGCGTGCGCCAGCGCCACGTCGCCGCCGAGAGCGACACGCTCGCCGACCTCGCCGCCCGCGCTGCGCGCGCCGCGCTCGCCGACGCCGAGCTCGAGCCGGGCGAGGTCGATCTCGTCGTCGTGGCGACGATGGCCGCCGACGAGCTCACTCCGAACGCGGCGCCGCTCGTGGCCGACGCGATCGGCGCGCCCGGCGCAGGTGCTTTCGACGTCGGTGCTGCCTGCACCGGCTTTCTCTCGGCGCTGGCGCTGGCCGCGGCGATGGTCGAGGCGGGTCGTGCCCGGCAGGCGGTGGTCGTCGGCGCCGACATCCTCAGCAGGCTCCACGACCCGGCCGACCGCTCCACCGCCGCTTTGTTCGCCGACGGTGCGGGCGCCGCTGTCGTCGTTCCGCCGCGCGCCGGCGGTGCCGAGATCGGGCCGATCCTGCTCTCCTCGGAGGCCGACAGCGAGCGCATCATCCGAGCGTCACACGACGACCGCTTCATCCGCATGCAGGGCCACGACACCTTCCGGACTGCGGTGCGGCGGATGTCCGAGGTGACGCTCGCTGCTGCCGAGCGGGCGGGGCTTGCTCTCGACGAGATCGACTTGTTCGTCTACCACCAGGCGAACGCGCGCATCCTGCGCGCCGTCGCCGAGCGCCTCGACCTCGACGAGCGACGTGTCGTAGAGGCGATCGACCGCTACGGCAACACCTCTTCGGCGACGATCCCGATCGCGCTCTGCGACGCGCGCCGACGCGGTCTTTTGCGCAGCGGCGCGAACGTGCTGCTGGCTGCCTTCGGCGCCGGTTTCACCTGGGGTGCGGGGGTCGTGCGGTGGGAGTGAGCGCGCAGCCGTTGCCGGCCGGCCGGTCGGCGTCGGGCCATGACCCGCGCGCTGTCGGCGCCGCGCTCGTGACGGGAGCGTCACGCGGCATCGGCGCTGCGATCGCTCGTGCTCTGGCAGCCGACGGCTGGCGGGTCGCTGTGAACTACCGTGCCGACGCCGACGGGGCGCGCGCCACCTGCGAGGCGATCGCTGCCGCCGGAGGCACGGCGCTTGCGGTCGCCGCCGACGTCGCCGACGCCGCGGCGTGCGAGCGTGCGGTGGGCCGGGTCGAGGAAGAACTCGGACCGGTGCTCGTGCTCGTCAACAACGCCGGTCTGCGGCGCGACGGTCTCGCTCCCCAGCTCAGCGACGACGACTGGCGGACGGTCATCGAAACTGATCTCACAGCACCATTCCGCCTCATCCGCCGAGTTCTGCGCCCGATGCTGCGGCAGCGCTACGGCCGCATCGTCAACGTAGCCTCGGTCGTGGGGGCGTTGCGCGCCAACCCCGGACAGGCCAACTATGCGGCGGCGAAGGCCGGGCTGGCAGCGCTGACGCGCACGGTCGCGGTGGAGGTGGCACGCAAGGGAGTGACGGTCAACGCGGTAGCGCCGGGGCTCGTCGAGACCGAGCTCACGCGCGACGTCAGTGATCGGCTGGCGGCGCTGATCCCGGCCCGGCGCGCGGGCACGTGCGAAGAGGTGGCGGCGGTCGTCCGCTTTCTCTGCTCGCCCGAGGCTTCGTATGTGACCGGTGCTGTGATACCCGTCGACGGCGGCCTCAGCGCCTAGCCCCGAGGACAGCGACGAGGAGGACGAAGACAGCGATGGCCCAGCAGGCAGTCACACGCGAACAGATCGAAGAGCGCGTCTTGAAGGCGTTGGTCGAATTCGGCGCCGATCCCGACAAGGTTGCTCCTGACGCCGAGTTCGAAGCGCTCGATATCGACTCGCTCGATCTCGTCGAGCTGGCGCAGATCGTCGAGGACGAGTACGGCGTCCAGCTCGAGGGAAAGGACATGGAGGGCCTGCGGACCGTAGCCCAGGCCGTCGATCTGATCGCGTCGCGCGTAGCCTGAGCGCGGCGTGGAAGGCGGCGCTCAAGACAAGGGCGCGCTGACGCCAGCGCACCGGCGGATCGCGATCACCGGTGTCGGCGCGGTGACGCCGCTCGGCGTCGGTGCTCGCACCTTGCACGAGCGCTGGCTCGCCGGTGTCAGCGGGATCGTCGACGGGGTCGGTCGCTGCAGCGAGTTCGATCCGCGCGAGCACCTGTCGGTGAAAGAGGCCCGGCGTGCCGACCGTTTCACACAGCTCGCGATCGTCGCTTGCGACGAGGCGATCGCCGACGCTCGTCTCGAGCCCGGCGAGAGCTATCCCGAGGAGCGCATCGCCTGCATCCTCGGCACCGGGATCGGCGGTATCTGCACGATCGAGGAGCAGCACGTGGTGCTCCTCGAGCGCGGCCCTGAGCGCGTCTCGCCGCTTTCGGTTCCGCTTCTGATGGCCAACGCTGCCGCCGGCGTGCTGTCGATGCGCCACCGTTTGCGTGGCCCGTCTTTCGCCGTCGCGTCGGCCTGTGCCACCGGCGCGCACGCGATCGCGACAGCGGCACGGCTGATCGCCTACGGCGACGCCGACGCGGTCGTGGTGGGCGGCAGCGAGGCGGCGCTCAGCGCCCTTGCGATCGCCGCTTTCGCAGCGATGGAGGCGACTTCGCCGAGCGGCGTCTCGCGGCCGTTCGATCGCCGGCGCGACGGCTTCGTGCTCGGCGAAGGGGCCGGCGTGTTGGTGCTCGAGGACGCCGAGCGCGCGGAGGCGCGCGGGGCGCGCGTGCTTGGCTACCTCCGTGGTTGCGGCATGACCTCGGACGCCCACCACATCACGGCGCCCGAGCCTGGCGGCGGGGGTGCGGCACGGGCGATGGAGGCAGCGCTGCGCGATGCCGGCGTGACGCGCGAGGAGATCGTCTACATCAACGCCCACGGCACGTCGACGCCGCTCAACGACCGCGCCGAGACCGAGGCGATCAAGGCCGTTTTCGGCGAACACGCCTACCGCGTGCCGGTCAGCTCGCTGAAGTCGGCGGTCGGGCATCTGCTCGGCGCGGCGGGCGCTGTGGAAGCGATCGCCTGTCTACTCGCGCTGCGCGACCGCGTCGCGCCGCCGACCTTGAACTACGAGGAGCCCGACGACGGACTCGACCTCGACTACGTGCCGCGCGAACCGAAACCGCTGTCGGTGCCGGAGGGCAAGCCGGCGATCGGTATCTCCAACTCCTTCGGCTTCGGCGGTCACAACGCCGTCGTCTGCATCGAGGCAGCGGCGTGAACGAAAAGGCACCCGAGAGCACTTCCTACCCGGCACCTGGGCTGCTGGCGGGCAAGCGGCTCGTGATCACAGGTGTGGTTACGCGCCAAAGCATCGCCTTCGCCGTCGCCGAACGCGCGCAGCGCGACGGGGCCGAGATCGTGCTCACCAGCTTCGGGCGTGCCCGCCGCCTCACCGAACGTGCGGCGCGGCGGCTGCCGAGCCCGCCGCCGGTGCTGGAGTTCGACGCCTCGCGCCCCGACGACTACCCCCGACTCGCCGCCGCTGTCGGGGATGCGCTCGGCAGCGTCGACGGGGTGCTGCATGCGATCGCTTTCGCGCC
>BEIR01000052.1 GCA_002898855.1 bacterium HR41 | reverse complement strand
GCTTCGAGAGATGGCAGCGAACCGCCGGAGCGTGTGGCCTGGTCAGTGCGCGCGCTCGGGCGCTTCGCTTGCGCTCGGAACGCTACCGAACTTCGCGACTTTGTGACTACTTTGTAACAAGAGGCGCGGACGGCCCTCCGGCCGAGGCGCCGGCGACGACGGTCCGGTCGCCACCGGCCGCTTTCGCGTCGTAGAGCGCTCTATCGGCGGCGCTTACGAGCGCCTCGGCGGTGGCTCGCCCGGCGCTCGCCTCAGCCACCCCGAAACTGATCGTCATCCCCGCGGGCACGAGGGACGAACCGGCGACCTCCGTGCGCACGCGCTCGGCAAGCGCCCGCGCGCCGGCAGCGTCGGCCTCGGGCAGAACGAGCGCGAACTCGTCACCGCCGAAGCGCGCCGAAACGTCGATCGTCCGCGTCGCCGCGACCAGCAGGTGCGCGATCGCCACGATCGCTCGGTCGCCGACCTGGTGGCCGAGGCCATCGTTGACCGCCTTGAGACCGTCGACGTCCCCGAGCGCGATGCTCAAGGGGCGTCCGCTGCGGCGGGAGCGCTCCAGCTCGCGCTCGAGCACCCCGTCGAAGCCGCGGCGGTTGAGTAGCCCTGTAAGGGCGTCGGTGTTGGCAGCGGCGGACAGGTGCGCTGTCGCTGCCAGCGTGCGCTCGCGCAAATGGCCCACCACGAAGCCGGCGACCCCGCTCGTGCCGACGGTCAAAAGCCAGCGCTGCGCCTCGCTGCCCGTGTGCGGTGCGAGGGCCAGAGCGAGCGCGTACACAGCGGCCGTCAGGGTGAAATACGCGAACGCGGCCGCGGGCGGCAGCAGCAGCGCGGCCTCTATCACCAGCCAGACGAAGAAGAGCGCATAGGCGCTTGCACCGCTGTCGTTCGCGACCGCCGCAGCGACCAGTGCGCAGCCCGACACGAGCGCGGCGACTGTCACCCATCGCGGCCGCGGTCGCCGCGCCAGAAACCACAGGTAGAGACCGAGGGCCAGCGCGACCAGTGCCAGCGGGAGCAGAACGTATGCACGCGACGAGGGCGCGCGCGGGACAAGCAGCGACGCGAGACCGAGAAGACCGCCGCAACCGAACGCCAGGGATAGCGTTCGCAAACCGCCAGCGCTGGCGAGCGGGCCCGCGGGCCGTAGCTGAACGAGCGGATCCGCCGGCCGCGGCAACGGCGGCGGATCCGCCGGCGAGGACGCGCGCGGATCGAGCGCGCTGCGCCCCCGCCGCAAGCGGTCGCGCACGGCCAGCGCCCGGCGGCGCAGACTCACCCGAGCGCCCTCACCAGCGCCTCGACCACCTCGGTATCGAAACGCTGGCCCGCCGCGGAGCGCAGCTCCGCGACGGCCTCGCGGTGAGTGAGCCGCGGCCGGTAGGGACGGTCGCTCGTCATCGCCTCGTACGCCTCGGCGACAGCGATGATGCGCGCCTCGAGCGGAACGTCGGCGCCGCTCAGCCCGTCGGGATAGCCGCTGCCGTCGAGGTGCTCGTGGTGCGCGCGGACCCAACGCCCGAGTTCGCGGTGCTCGGTGACCTCGAGCATGCGCGCCCCGACAACCGGGTGAGCACGCACGAACTCCCACTCCTCGTAGGTGAGCGGCCCCTTTTTGCGCTCGATCTCGTCGGGAATCGCGATCGTGCCGACGTCGTGGAGTAGCGCGGCGAGACGAACCTGTTCGACGCGGTGAGCGGGAAGACCTGTCTCACGCGCCGCGAGCTCGGCGAAGCGCGCCACCCGCTGGCAGTGGCTGGTGTTGCCGATCGTCGCCATATCGACCGCCTCGGCGAGGTCGACAAGCGCGGCCAGCTCGACGCGCCCGCCGGCGGTCACGTCGAGCTCGGCGGCGCGTTCGATCTCGGCACTCGAGATCACGGTGCGGTTGCGGCCGAGCTTCTTGGCGGCGTACATCGCTTCGTCGGCCGCGTTGAGAAGAGCCTCGAACGTCTGACCGTGAACGGGATGTACGGCCGCTCCAATGCTCACGGTAACCGGCCCAGCCTGGTGGTCGGCGAACGCTCGCTCGACAGCGGTCCGCAGGCGCTCGGCGAGCATGTAAGCGCCGTGCTCGTCGCAGTCCGGCGCGAGCAGAACGAACTCCTCGCCGCCGTGCCTTGCCGCCAGGTCGAAGCCGCGCTTCGAAGCTTGCAGCACACGCGCGAGCGTGCGCAGCACCTCGTCGCCGCACTGGTGGCCGCAGCGATCGTTGACGCGTTTGAAGCGGTCGATGTCGACGAGCAACACGGCGAGCGGACGGCCAGTGCGCCGGGCCCGCTCGAGCTCGATGTCGAACGCATCTTGGAGCGAGCGGCGGTTGGCCAGCCCCGTGAGCGGATCGCGGCCCGCGGCCTCCTCGAGCTGCTGCAGAAGCGCGGTCGCACGGACGCGCGCGAGGGTGACGATCGCACCGGCCCCGGCAAGGGCGGTGACGGTCGCAAACCAAGCGTTCCAGGCGACACTGCCGCGGTCGAACACCATCGCCAGCGCGTAGACCACCGCTACGCTCGCGACGTGGAGCAGCGACTGCCAGGCGGGGAAGAAGACAAACGCCGCTACGACCACCCACGCGTAGCCGAGCGGGCCGAAGGCATGCTCGCTGCCCCAGCCGAGCACGCCCAGCGTGCCGAGCAACGTGCCCACGAACATGGCGGCATGCAGCCCAGCCTGTCCCGCACGGGCGCGCGCCAGCGCCAACGCCGCGCCCAGCACCGCGGCGCCCGCGGCCGCCGCGAACACCAGCTCCGGGCGCGCGAGCGGCGCACCGGGCAACAGCACCACGATCGCGCCGACTAGCGCGCCAACCCACGCCACGACGGCGCCGACGAGCGCGAGCGCTGGCAGCGGCGCGATCGGCCCGCTGCTGAAGACGTCCCGCCAGTTGGTCGGTCGCCCGATCGTCGAAGGAGTAGCTGCGTTCATGGCAACGTAGGAGCCCGCCCACCCGCGCTCACGAGGCGCGACGGTGGCACGACTCTCGGCGCACGAACGCCGTGAGCGCCCGCGCCGAGCGATCGCGGCGGCCGCGTGCCAGGGGACAGGTGCCCCCTCCACGATAAAGCCGCAGGCTGTTCGCGGCCACCCCCGGTGACGCCACCGCCAGCCGGCTACGGCGACGCCCTCGCCAGTCAGCTACGGCGACGCCCTCGCTAGCCGGCTAAGTTCGCAGCCATGTGGCTCCAGCGCACACTGCGGTTGCGACCGCGCCCGCGCGGCTTCCATCTCGTCACCGACGAGGTGCTCGCCGCGGTGCCGGAGATCCGCCAGCTGCGGGTCGGAATCGTGCACATCTTCATCCGCCACACCTCGGCGGCGCTGACGCTCAACGAGAACGCCAGTCCCGACGTAAGGCGCGACTTCGCGAGCTGGTTCGACCGCGCCGTCCCCGACGGTGCCGCGTACTTCTCGCACACCCTCGAAGGCCCCGACGACATGCCGGCGCACATAAAGGCGAGCCTGCTCGGCAGCTCGGTGTCGTTCCCGGTCGCCGACGGCGAGCCGCTTTTGGGCACCTGGCAAGGGATCTATCTGTGCGAGCACCGCGACCACGGCGGCACGCGCACGGTTGTGGTGACCGTGTTCGGCGAGTGAACGCCTCGCGCTGCGTGCGCGCGGCGAGGGCTTGGCGCAGAGGGCGGGCCGTGGAACGCACGGACGTCGCGGCGGCACCGTCCGACAGCGATGCGAACATCTGTTCGTGCGCTGGCGCACGCTGACCGCCGACCGCCAACCGGCCCTACCCGGCCTCGAGAGCGCCGCCGACTTTCGCCACTTCGATCCGCCGGCGGCCGCCGACGTGCGCTTTCTCGAGGTGCGGGCGCGCTCGCTGCTGAATCGCGTGCCGACGCGTTCGCGGCTTCCGTTTCGCTGGACGATCAACCCGTACCGCGGCTGCACTCACGCTTGCGTCTACTGCTTCGCCCGGCCTTCGCACCGCTACCTCGACCTCGACCCGGGCCGCGACTTCGAGCGTCGCATCGTCGTCAAGGTCAACGCCCCCGAGCTCGCACGCGCCGAGCTGTTGCGGGCCGACTGGTGCCGCGAACCGGTGGCGCTCGGCACCAACACCGACCCCTACCAGTGGGCCGAGGCGCGCTACCGCCTCCTGCCGGGAATCTGGGAAGCGCTGCGCGACTCCGCCACACCTGCCTCCCTGCTAACGAAGTCGCCGCTGCTGCTTCGCGACCTGCGCTTCTTCCGGGAGCTCGCGGCCGGTCCCGGGTTCGAGGCTGGACTTTCGATCCCAACCGTCGACGAGCGCGCCTGGCGGGCAACCGAGCCGCACACTCCCCACCCCCGCGCCCGCCTCGAGGCGGTAGCCGAACTGGCGCGCAACGGCATCCCGACCACCGTCATGGTCGCGCCGCTGATGCCCGGCATCAACGACGCACCCCGCCAGATCGAGGCCGTCGTCGAAGCGGCCCGCGAGGCTGGTGCGACGCGCGTAGTTGGCATTCCGCTCCACCTTCGCGGCGAGCTGCGCGACCTCTTCTTCGCCTGGCTCGGCGAACAGCGACCCGAGCTCGTCGCTCGCTACACCCAGCTGTACGCGCGCGGCGCCTACCTGCCGCGCAACGAGCGGGAGCGGTTGCTGCGCGCGCTCGCCGCTAGCCGCGACCGTTTCCGCCCACCGCCTCGAACTCGCCCGTCTCGATCTCGCGAGCGATCTCGCGCTCGATCTGGTCGGCCGACAGCGGCGGGATCTCCCCTGTCTCGACCTGACGGCGCAGCTGTCGCTCGCGCCAACGACGGAACTTGAGGATCTCGAGGACGTAGACGACATAGACGCTCGCCACCAGCGCTACGAGCGCGAAAACTCCGAGCACCGCCGACCAGCCCAGGTGGAGGCGGCCCGCCTCGTCCGAGTAGGGCACGAAGCGCAAGGCGAGCGCAAGCGCCGCGAGCGACAGCGACCAGCCGTACAGGTAGAGCACTGTCCGTCGCTGCGAGAAACCGATGTTCGCGAAGCGGTGGTGGAAGTGCCAGCGGTCGGCGGAGTACACCGGCCGCCGGTACTTGATGCGCTTGGCGATCACGAACGTGGCGTCGGCGGCGGGAACGGCGAGCACCATCAGCGGGAAAAAGAGCGCCACCACCGCCGCTGTCTTGAGCACCCCCTGGATGGCGACACAGGCCAGCAGCAAACCAAGCAGGTTCGAACCGGCGTCGCCCATGAACACCGACGCCGGGTGGAAGTTGTGCCAGAGAAAGCCCGCCGCCGCACCGGCCGTCAGTGCAGCGAGAACACCGGCGGCGTCGCGGTCGAGCGACAGCGCGAGCACGGCGAAGGTCAGGGCAGCGATCAGACACACGCCGGCGGCGAGCCCGTCCACCCCGTCGGTCCAGTTGACGGCGTTCACGACCGCGACAACGCCGATCACCGTCAGCGGCGGACCGGCCGGTCCGAGGTCGAACGCGCCCAGGAACGGCAGCGTCACGTGGTCGACGTACACGCCCGCCGCGACCGGCAGCGTCGCGGCGGCTGTCTGGCCGGCGAGCTTCGCCGCCGGGTGCAGATCGACGCGATCGTCGACCGCACCGAGCAGAGTGATCGCCACGGCACCGGCGAGGATCCCCAGGTATTCCCCCCGCAGCGGCAAGAAAACGGCCGCCGCGACGAGCACCGCAGCGAGGATCGCCAGACCCCCGAGCCCCGGCGTCGGGCGCTCGTGAAGGTCGCGCTCGCGCGGCACGTGGATCACGCCGACGCGTCGCGCGAGCAGGGCGCTCACCGGCGTGGCGAGCCAGGACACGACCGTCGCGACCGCGAATGCCCCAATCGCGTCGCGCACACCCACGCCCCTGCAGGCTAGCCGTGCTGTCGGCGCGCGCCGCTAAGCCGCGGCTGTAGCGGCAGCGTAGAGCGGGAAGCGCTCGGCGAGCTGACGCACGCGCTGGGCGAGCTCCTGTTCGCGTGCTTCGTCGAAACGGTCGCTGAGGGCGCTGGCGATGATGCGACCCACCTCGCGGAACTCGTCGGGCCCGAAGCCGCGCGTCGCCAGGGCCGGTGTTCCGATGCGCACACCGGAGGAGACCATCGGCGGGCGCGGATCGAACGGCACGGTGTTGCGGTTGACGGTGATTCCGATGCGGTGGAGACGGTCCTCGGCCTGCTTGCCGTCGAGCTCCGAACGGCGCAAGTCGACCAGCACCAGGTGCACGTCGGTGCCGCCGGTGAGCACGTCGAGCCCGGCGGTAAGCAACTCTTCGGCAAGGATCGCCGCCCCCGCGCGGGTGCGCCGCTGGCGCTCGCGGAACTGCTCGCTCTGAGCGATCCTGAGGGTCACGGCCTTGGCGGCGATGACGTGCATCAGCGGTCCGCCTTGGTTGCCCGGGAAGACCGCGGAGTCGATCTTCTTCGCCAGCTCCCCGCGGCACAGGATCATCCCGCCGCGCGCACCGCCGAGCGTCTTGTGGGTGGTTGTGGTGACGACATCAGCGTAGGGAACCGGGTTCGGGTGCTCGCCGGCGGCGACGAGCCCGGCGAAGTGGGCCATATCGACCATCAGGTAGGCGCCGACCTCGTCGGCGATCGCGCGGAAAGCGGCGAAGTCGAGCTGCCGCGGGTAGGCCGACCATCCGGCGACGATCAGCTTCGGCCGGTGTTCGCGCGCCAAGCGCGCGACCTCGTCCATGTCGATGCGCGAGTCGCTTTCGCGCACGCCGTAGGCGACGACATCGAAGTAGCGACCCGAGAAGTTGATGCGCATGCCGTGCGTGAGATGGCCGCCGTGGTCGAGTTTCATCCCGAGGATCGTGTCGCCGGGTTCGAGCAGGGCCATGTACACGGCGGTGTTGGCCTGGGCTCCGGCGTGCGGCTGCACGTTGGCGTGCTCGGCCCCGAACAGCTCCTTGGCGCGGTCGATCGCAAGCTGCTCGGCGACGTCGACGTGCTCGCAGCCCCCGTAGTAGCGGCGCCCTGGGTAGCCCTCGGCGTACTTGTTGGTGAGCACCGACCCCTGGCACTCGAGCACGGCGCGCGGCACGAAGTTCTCGGAGGCGATCATCTCGAGCGTCGCCTCTTGGCGGCGCTGCTCGGCGGCGACCGCGGCGGCCAGCTCGGGATCCACCTCCTCCAGCGAGCGGTGGAAGAAGTCGTTCGGAACGTCGCCCATCGACGGCACGGTACCACCGCCGCCCCCCACAGCAGCTACGGGCTCAGCCGCTGAGGAGCTCGGCGACACGGGCGGCGTCGACCGCCCCCTCGCGCACTATCCGCCAGGCGCCGCTCCGCTCGTACTCGGTCAGGTCGATGACCGTCGACGGTGTGCCCGGCAGCTCGCCCCCGTCGAGCAGCAGGTCGACGCTCGCGGCGATCGCCGGTTCGAGCGCGTCTAGCGAGCGCACGTCGCTCGCGCCCGAAAGGTTGGCGCTCGACTGCAACACCGCGACGCGCGCGCCAGCGAGCGGCGCGAGCGTGCCCTCGAGGCAGGGCACGCGCACGCCGAGCACCTCTGGCTGCGGACCGCAGGCGAGCGGCCACAGTCGTCGCGG
>BEIR01000051.1 GCA_002898855.1 bacterium HR41 | reverse complement strand
GCAGCCGCACGAGATCGGCAAGCGACGCGTCGGGGTCGCGGTCGCACAGCCGTGCCGCTGTTTCGACCAGGCGTCCGAGGTTGCGCGCACGGGCGGCGTTCTCGCTGTCGCCGGCGATTGCCGCGCCGCGCAGCATCCCGAGCCGGCGCACGAGCCGCAGCACGAACGCGTCGGGTCGCATCGTCGCCGCCGCGCGTGCCGCGCGTGTGTAGAGATCGTGGAACGCATGTAGACGCTCGCGCCCCTCGGGCGTCAGCTGGTCGCTCGTCAGCGCCGCCGCCACAGCGCTCGGCACATCGATCCGTCGCCGTCGCGCCGACTGCGACAGCCGCGCCAGGTCGCGCTGCGCGAGCTCGATCGGGGGTCTCGCCAACGCGCGCATCGCCGCCGCAGCGTCGGCAGGGTCGGCGATCGCGCGCAGCCACGCGATCACGTCGCGCACCTCGGGGCGGCGGAAGAAAGCACCGCGGCCGCCGCGTTCGGTCGGCACGTTGAGGCGCTCGAGCGCCAACGCCACGCGCTCGGCTAGCGGCTCATCGTCGGTGACGACTGCCACCTCGCTCGGGCCGCCGTGCTCGCTCACCGCGCGGGCGCACAGCGCCGCCGCGAGCTGTGCCCGCTCGGCGCGATCGCATGTGCGGGCGACCCGCCAACCCTGGCCGCGCACTGGCGCTCGGCGGCTCTGGCTGAGTTTGATCGAATCGTCAACGACGAACTCTTGCTCGATCTCACGCGCCCGCAGGGCGGCGTCGCGATCGGCGATCCAGCTCGCATCGGCGACCGCGACCGTCACCGCGCGCGCTTCGCTCGCCAGCGCCGCGACTAGCGTCGCCTCGGCGAGCGAAAGCGACTCGTAGTCGTCCACGAACAGTGCGCCCAACGCTTGCGCTGCGCCGCGCCGCACGCTCGGCTCGCGCCGCAACAGCTCGACGGCGCGCACGACAGCACCGAGCCGGTCGATCCAGCCGCGTTCGGCCAGCATCCGCTCGTGCAGCTCGTAGGCACGCGCTACCTCGACGGCGCGCGCGGCGGCGGCGCGGCCGCTGTCGTCGCGGGCGCCGCGCAGCGCTGTTTCCGCGCGCGCGCGAGCCTCCTCGGGAAGGAGGAGCTCGCCTTTGAAGCGGTCGATGCCGTCGACCAGGGAAGCGGCGAGCTGGGCGGGGTCGGCCATCGGGTCGTGGGCCACCGGTGCGAGCCGGTCGAGGGCGTCGTGCACGAGCAGCACGCGCTCTGCGCGTCCGACGAGCGGAAACGAGGGGTCGATCGCGGCCAGCCGGGCGTGGCGCCGCAAAAGCCGCTCTGCGATTCGCGCCACCGACCACACCGCGAGCTCGTCGCTCGCCCCGCGGAGCTGCGCCTCGGCACGGGCACGCACCGCGGCGGCGGCCCGCTCGCTCGCCGTCACGAACGTCGCCGGTTCGCTGCCGGGTTCGGCGAGCGCGGCCAGGAAGCGCTCGACGAGCTCCGTGGTGCGGCCGCTGCCGGGGGGGCCGCCCACCACGCAGGCGCGCGGCAACGCGCCTGCGCGTGCCCCGGTCGCTGCCGCCGCCGGCTCTTCGCTTGGGTCGCGAGCGTTTGCCCGCCCCTGGGCGTGTCTCGCCGGCGGGTTCCCACGGTCCGGCGGCGTCCCCAGGCCGATCGCGGCGCGACTGGCGCCGTCCCCAGCCTCGGCCTCGTAAACCATGCGAGCCTAGGATACGGCGGCGATGCCGGCTGGCGAGAACGATTTCGCGCTGCTCGACCTCGCCCGCGCCATGGCCCGGCAGGTGCGCCGCGTCGTCGCGAGCCTCGACACCACCGCTGCACGCGGCGTCGCCCGAGGCCGCGGCGAGGGGGGAGACGTGTCGCTAGCGGTCGACGCGCTCGCCGAGGCGGCGGCCATCGACGTGCTCGAGGAAGCCGCTGTCGCCGCCACTGTTGTCTCCGAAGAACGCGGCGAGGTTGCGGTCGCCGGCGGTGGCGAACTGCGGGTTGTGATCGATCCCGTCGACGGCTCCCTGAACGCCAAGCGCGGCCTGCCCTTCGCCTCGCTGTCGGTCGCCTTCGCGCAGGGATCGCGGCTTCGCGACGTCACCTGCGGCTTCGTCTGCGATCTGGCTAGCGGTGACGAATGGTTCGCCGGGCGCGGCAGGGGCGCTTACCGGCGGCTAGCTGGCGCCGACGCTAGCGCCAGCGACGACCGGCTGCCGTTGGAACGAGCGTTGCCGGCCTCCCGGCAGCTAGAGGTGCTCGCACTCGAGTGCACGGCGCCGCGCCTCGTCGCCGCTCACGCGGCGGCGATCGAAGCCTCGGGCGCCGAGCGCGTGCGCGTCCTCGGCGGTGTGGCCGAGGCGATGTGTCTGGTGGCGGAGGGACGAGTCGACGCCCTCGTTGCGTTGCGTCCGCTGCGCGTCGTCGATTTTGCGGCAGCGCGTGTTGTCGTGGAGGAGGCGGGCGGCAGCGTTTGGCTCGGCGGCGAGGGCGGCAAGGCTCGGCTCGCGATAGCGCCACGGCTCGAGCTCGTGGCAGCACGCGACGCGGGTACCGCCGAGCGTCTCGCGGAGCTCTTTTTCGGCGCTGAACGCCCCGGAGCGCGTCGCTAGCGCTTGCGACCGAAGTCGACGGTGTAGGTAACGCCAGGGGCCGAGGGGCGCCCGGGAACCCCGGTCGCGATCCCGATCCCGGCTTCGCGGAAGCGGGGCGAGAGCAGGTTCGCGCGGTGCGGCGGGCTGTTCATCCACATCCGCAACGTGGCGGCCGGCGTCGCCAGCGAACTCATACCCCAAGCGATGTTCTCGCCGACGATCCAGCTGTGGGCACCGCGTAGGTAGCCGCTGCGCACGATCCGGGCGAGGAATGTGAGGCCGCCCGGCGCGGTATGCGAGAAGTAGCCGCGCCTCACCATGTCACGGGAGTGCGCTGCCGCCGCCCGCGACAGCCGGCGCGACAGTCGCAAGGGGCGCAGACCGTGGAGGGCGCGGACACGGTTTATCGCGCACAGCGTCGCCCGCACGAACGCCCGCCGCGTGCGCGCCTGGAGCTGGCGCCGCGTGTCGTCGAACAAACTTGCAACCGACGCCGTCGCAGCTGCACGCGCGCAGCTAGAGCTGCGCTGCGGTTTCGTCGCCGCTCCGGCGCGATCGATCGGGCCGGCGAGCGCTGCGAGCAAGAGCACGACGAGTAGCGCAAGCGCGGCGCCACCAGCGGCGCGACGCCGAGTCACGGCGTTGTCGCGGCCGAGCGCTTCGCTGTATGTCGCAGCGCGGGCGGGGGGCACGCCCGGGAGATCGGCGCTGCGCCCGGTGTCGCTTGATCAGCCAAACGTCCAAATGGACAGATGTACGTAGCCGCACCGCCGACGGCTGTTCGACCGCCCCTCGACGGATGTCGGAGGCGCGCAGTCGAGCGCGCACGGGTCGCTCGGGCCAGGCTGGACGCTCGGCCGGGCTGAGACACCGCTGTCCGCGGTGCAGGACCTACGCAGGCCAGGACAGCTGCTCGCCTGGCCCTCGCTCGGGGACCGGATAGACGAGCTTGCCCCCGACGACACGCGCCCTGGGGTCGAGGACGTGTCTTTCGGTGCCGCCGTCAGGCAAAAGGTGCACGACCGTCACGCCGCGCACCGCAAGGGCGTCGGCCACCATCCGGCGGTGGCAGCGGCGCCAGTCGCTCTCGGCGCACATCACCGTCACCCGTCGCGTGCGCGCGAGAGCTAAGAGCCGGGACAGGCCCGAGGCGAACTCGGGGCTGTGCATGTGGTCGGCGTAGCCGCGGAAGGCGCGCTCGCGAAGGGCGGTGTTCGGGCTCTCGGCGAGCGGGTCGCGAAAGCCGCCCAGTTCGGGCAGATGGACATAACCGATCCCGGCGCGGCGCTCGAGCTCCCGTGCGAGCTCGCCTCGCGCGAAGTGCGGGAAGCGCGAACGGGGGCGCGAGCGCACGTCCGCCACGACCTCGACTCCGGCGCGCTGCAACAGCTCGATGAAACGTTCGAGCGGGTGGCGCGAGTGGCCGATCGTGAAGATCGCTTGCGCACCGCCCCGGCTGCGCGCGTTGGCGTTGCCGGCCGTGCCCGGCTGCACACGGCGAGTATCGCGCCTCCGTGCGAGCGCTCGCCCGCGACAAGTTGCCTGCGACAAAGCTACTTAGATCTAATAAACTTCGGAATCGACTACTTCACGAGGTGATAAGAGATGGCCGAGAACACGAACGCAACGACCGCCGCGCAACAGCCGCCCGCCGACGCGACCGCTAGCACCAGCGAGCGCAGCCAGCGCGAGCGCACCACCGCTAGCCCGCGCCGGACGACGCGCGCGCGGCGCACCACGGCGACGCGCGCCCATGCCACCCGTCCGCGTCGCACGACGCGACCCACCACCTCCCCGCGGTCCAACAGCCGCGCCCGCAGCGCGACCACCAGCGACGGCGCGCGCGGTCCCGTGGCCGTCCTGCGCTCCGTCACCGAGCAAGCCGAGCGCGCGGTGCTGATCCCGGTGGGCGCGGTGCTCAAGGTGCGCGACGCCGCTGTCGAAGCCGTGCGTCCGCTGGCTAGCGATCCGCAGTCGGAGCTGCAGCAGCTCGAGCGGCAGGTGCGCGCGAACCTGCGCCGTTTCGAGCGCCGTGGTACGACTGCCCGCAACCGTCTCCAGCGCCAGGTCAAGCGTGTCCGCACGCAGATCGAGCGCCAGCTGCGCCAGCGCCGGCGCAGTGCCGAGCGCACCTTGCGCCGCAACCGCCGCGAGCTCGAGCGGCAGGTCACGCGCACACGTCGCGAGCTGCGCAGCTTCGCGTCGCGGCTGAGCGATCAGGTTGCCAGCCTGATCTAAGCCGGTCTCCGCGAAACAGAACACCCTCCTCCTCCCTCCTGGTGCGGCGCCTCGTCGAGGCGCCGCACCCGTTCTGCGACAATGTCACCGTGCCGACCCGCGCACAGGTTGTCGACGCGCTGCGTGCAGTTATCGATCCCGAGCTCCGTCGTGACATCGTCACGCTCGGGATGGTGCGGTCGATCGAGATCGCAGACGACGGACGCGTGAGCGTCGTCGTCGCGCTCACCACGCCCGGCTGTCCGATCCGCTCGCACTTCGAGCGCTCGGTGCGCGAGGTCGTCGCCGCTCTCGACGGGGTGCGCGAGGTCGTGGTCGGTTTCGACGTTCTGACGCCGGAGGAGAAACAGCGCCTCCAGCAGCAGCTCGGGCGGCCGCAGGGCTTGCCCGACGGCACGCTGGCGCGCGTCGGCAACGTCATCTGCGTGGCGTCGGGCAAGGGAGGCGTGGGCAAGTCGACGCTCACCGCAAATCTCGCCGCAGCGCTCTTCGCCGAGGGGCACCGCACCGCCGCGCTCGACGCCGACGTGTGGGGGTACTCGATCCCGCGCATGCTCGGCGTTCACGGGCGGCCACGCGTCTCGGCAGAGCGCAAGATCGTGCCGCTCGTCGCACACGGCGGCGTGCGCGTGATCTCGATCGAGTTCTTCCTCTCCGAGCGCGACCAGGCGATCACCTGGCGCGGCCCGATGCTGCACAAGGCTCTGCGGCAGTTCCTCGAGGACGTCGACTGGGGCGAGCTCGACTACCTGTTGATCGACCTACCGCCCGGTACCGGCGATGTCTCGATGACGCTCGCCCAGCTTCTGCCGCAGGCGCACTTCGTGATCGTCACGACCCCCCAGCCGGCAGCGCAGAGCGTCGCCAAGCGCGCCGCCGAGCTGGCGCGCCGCTACGGGCTCGGGATCGCCGGCGTGATCGAGAACATGTCGGCGTTCGTCGCGCCCGACGGCTCCCGCCACGCGATCTTCGGGAGCGGCGGTGGCGAGGAACTCGCCGACGAGCTCGAGGTACCACTACTGGCGTCGGTCCCGCTGCAGCCCGAGCTGCGCTCGTGTGCCGACGAAGGGCAGCCGCTCGTGCTCGTCGATCCCGACGCTCCCGCCTCGCAATCGATCCGCCAGGCCGCGCGCGGCCTCATCGCCGAACTGCCGCCCAGGCCGATTCTGACCGCACAACCTGCCGAGAGCGGCATCACCGGAACGCCCCTGCCGATGGCCCACTGAGCGAGGTCGGCGGGCTTGCTGCTCGTCACCGGCGCAACGGGAGCGATCGGGCGCGCGCTCGTAACGCGGCTGGTGGCGCACGACGCGTCCGTGCGCTGCCTAGTGCGCGACGCACGCGCGCTGGGTGACCTTCGCGTGCGCGTGCAGCTCGCGCTCGGCGACCTTGCCGAGCCGCGCTTGCCACGCGGCGCGTTGCGCGGCGTCGACACCGTCGTGCACCTCGCCTGCGCGCGCCGCGACCAGCGCGAGGCGACCATCGAAGAGGTGATCGTGGGCGGTACAGCTCGTCTCGTCGCCGCGGCGCGTGCTGCCGGGGTCGAGCGTTTCGTCTACCGCTCGTGGCTCGGAGCCGAACCTTGGGCGCCGGCGCGTGTCTTGCGCGCCCACGCCGCTGCCGAGCGGATCGTGCGCTCGTCGGGTCTCGACGCGACGATCGTACGACCGTCGCTGGTCATCGCTCGCGACGACCGGCTCGGCGCGATGCTGCGATGGTGCGTTGACGAGCTCGGTTTCGTGCCGCTTCCCGGCCGCGGCGGAGCGCCGTGCCGCCCGATCTGGTCCGACGATGTCGCTGCCTGCCTGGCGCGGATCGCGCTCGCGAGCGGGGCTAGCGCGACGGCGCCGACCGGCGAAGGCGAGCCGACCGAGCGGCGCACGCCAACGGACCGTCCGCGCACCGACGGCCGCGACCGGGCGGAGGTGCTCGAGCTGTGCGGACCGGAGCTCCTCACCCAGCGGCAACTCCTCGCCGCCATCCTTCGCGCGCAGGGTGTTCGGCGACCGGTCGTCCCCCTGCCCTGGTCGCTCGTCCGTCGCGCCGGTGCGCTGGTCGAGGCGCTCGGGGGAGGCGAAGCGCCGACCCTCGCCGAACTCGAGCTTCTCCGCAGCCCGAGCGTGTGCGCTCGCGGCGACGTCGCCGTCCGAGCGCTCGGAGTCGAACCGGTGCCGGTCGCCCTGGCGCTAAGTTGAGCTCGGCACAGTGCTCTGGCTGTCGCGCAAGAAGCTCGTGCTTCCTGCACCCGAGGAGGCGCTACCCGGTCGCTCGCAAGCGATCGTCGAGCCGGGCGTCCACGCCGTGCTAGGCACGCCGCTCGGCGGGCCGTTTCCCGCGCAGTGCGAGCGCGCACTGTTCGGCATGGGCTGTTTTTGGGGCGCCGAGCGGCTTTTCTGGCAGCTCCCCGGCGTGTACACGACCGCTGTCGGCTACTCCGGAGGCTACACGCCCAATCCCACCTACGAAGAGGTGTGCAGCGGCCTCACCGGACACGCCGAGGTCGTGCTGGTCGTCTTCGATCCCTCGCGCATCGCCTACGGCGAGTTGCTGCGCGTGTTCTTCGAAGGGCACGACCAGACACAGGGCATGCGTCAGGGCAACGACATCGGCACGCAGTACCGCTCGGCGATCTACTACACGACCGACGAGCAGCGGCGCGTCGCCGAAAGCGCGCGCGACGCCTACCAGCGCGAG